>CAMHBN010000236.1 GCA_946183385.1 uncultured Ruminococcus sp. | reverse complement strand
TACGGCGGCACAGCCAAGGAGAAGATGAAGCTCGGCGTTGACGTTCTGCCGCAGTTCAGCAAGGACACCACCGACCGCAACCGCACCTCTCCGTTCGCGTTCACAGGCAACAAGTTCGAGTTCCGTATGCTCGGCTCGTCGAACAGCATCTCCTGCGCGAACATTCACCTCAACGCCGCAGTTGCAGAGGTGCTGAAGCAGTTTGCCGACAAGCTCGAGGGTGCCAGGGACTTCAACAAGGCTCTCCACGACCTCATCAAGAAGACCATCAAGGAGCACAAGCGCATAATCTTCAACGGCAACGGCTACGACGACGCATGGGTAAAGGAAGCCGAGAAGCGCGGACTTTCAAACCTCCGCACCACAGCCGACTGTATGCCCAAGATATGCGACAAGAAGAACGTGGAGATGCTCACCTCGCACGGCATCTTCACCGAGGCTGAGATATTCTCACGCTGCGACATCATGCTTGAGAACTACGTCAAGTCCGTAAACATCGAGGCTCAGACGATGGTGGATATGGCTCGCAAGGAGATAATCCCCGCAGTTGCGAAGTTCGCCGCTGATACAGCTTCCGCAGTATCGGTAAAGAAGAGCGTGTCGAAGGCAGCCTGCAAGTACGAGACAAAGCTCGTCGAGGATCTGTCAGTCCTCATAGATGACATGGACGACGCTACGACCAAGCTCGAAGCCACAGTTGCCAAGCGAGTTCGTCCGCGACAAGATGATACCCGCAATGGATAAGCTCCGCGCGGCTGCCGACAAGGCTGAGACAATGACCGCCGAGGACTACTATCCCTTCCCCGCTTATGACAAGCTTCTTTTCGGAGTGTGATATAAATGCGATTCACAAAAATGCAAGGTTGCGGCAACGACTATGTATACGTCAACTGTTTCGAGGAGAGCGTAAGCTCTCCCGAGCAGCTTGCAATGGCGGTCAGTGACCGCCATTTCGGCGTTGGCTCGGACGGTCTCGTGCTGATACTTCCGAGCGATACCGCGGACTGCCGAATGCGTATGTTCAATCCCGACGGCAGCGAGTCCGAGATGTGCGGCAACGCCATACGCTGCGTTGCGAAGTACGTCTACGACAAGGGCATGATCCACAAGAGCGTCATCACAGTCGAGACGCCGGCAGGCATAAAGTCCATCGAGGTCCACACCGATGAAAACGACATTGCCCGCACGCTTACCGTTGATATGGGAGCTCCCGTCACCGAGGCGGCGGAAGTACCTGTTATCGCGGATACCTCGCCCGTCACCGACCTCTCGCTGACGGCTTACGGCAGGGAGTTCCGCTTTACCTGTGTTTCAATGGGTAACCCCCACGCCGTCACATTTATCAGCGATGACGTCAGCAAATTTGAGGTCGAAAAATACGGCAGGGTCTTCGAGTGCGACGAGCACTTCCCGCGCCGAGCAAACATCGAGTTCGCGGAGATTATAGCACCCGACCACCTGAAAATGCGCGTCTGGGAGCGCGGCACCGGCGAGACTCTCGCCTGCGGAACAGGCACCTGCGCGACTGTCGCGGCGGCTTGCCTGAACGGCATAAGCCCGCGCAAGCCCGTGAGAGTCGAGCTTCTCGGCGGCGAGCTGGTGATAGAGTGGAAGGAATCAGACGGGCACATCTATATGACGGGTCCCGCGGAATATACTTATGAGGGAGAATACCATGGCAAGGTTTAATGAGAGATTTCTTGATCTAAAGGAGAGCTACCTGTTCAGCGAGGTGGCAAAGAGGGTCAGCGCGTTCAAAGAGAAGAATCCCGACGCTGACGTAATAAGGCTCGGTATCGGCGATGTCACGCTGCCGCTCGGCAAATCGGTGGTTCAGGCAATGCACACTGCCGCCGATGAAATGGGCAGAGCCGAAACATTCCGCGGCTACGGTCCCGAGCAGGGCTACGACTTTCTCAGAAAGGCTATCGCAGGACACTATAAAGAGATAGGCGCAGATATAGACGAGGACGAGATATTCGTTTCCGACGGCGCCAAGTCCGACACGGGCAACATCACCGACCTCTTCTCCGCGGACAACACCGTCCTCATCCCCGACCCCGTCTATCCCGTCTACGTTGACACGAACACGATGAACGGCAGGAATATCATCTACATGGACGGCACTGCCGAGAACGACTTCCTCCCTATGCCCGACAGGAGCGTCCATGCGGACATCATCTACCTCTGCTCCCCGAACAATCCTACGGGAGCCTGCTACAACAAGCAGCAGCTGAAAGAGTGGGTGGACTACGCCCTCGAAAACGACGCAGTTATCCTCTTTGATTCCGCCTACGAGAGCTTTGTCTCGGACGAGGAGCTCCCGCGTACCATCTACTGCATAGAGGGCGCGAAAAAGTGCGCGGTGGAGTTCTGCTCCCTCTCCAAAACGGCAGGCTTCACGGGCACACGCTGCGGCTACACGATAGTCCCGAAGGCTATAAAGTCCGTATCTCCCGACGGACGCGAAATGAGCCTGAACAAGATGTGGAACAGGCGCCAGACCACCAAATTCAACGGTGTCCCCTACGTCGTACAGAGAGCCGCAGAGGCTGTATTCAGCGCAGAGGGACAGAAGGAATCAAAGGCTATGACAGCATGCTATAAGGAGAACGCGCGAATCATTTCCGACACGATGAACGAGCTCGGCATACGCTTCACAGGCGGCGTCAATTCACCGTACATCTGGTTCGAGTGCCCGTTCGGCACAGACAGCTGGACGTTCTTCGACCTTATGCTCGAAAAGGCAGGCGTAGTTGGTACTCCCGGCGCAGGCTTCGGAAAAAACGGCGACCGCTGGTTCCGCCTGACCGCCTTCAACAACAAGGAAAACACGATAGAGGCAATGAAGCGTTTCAGAAAGCTGTTCAACGATTAACACAATATGAAACGAAAAAATATCGCTCTACCCTGTGCAGTTCACACAGGATAGAGCGATACTCGTTTATATACGGTGTTTTTCAGGTGCCCTTACTGTCCCTCGTGGAAGAAGTAGGGAAGAGCATCGTAGATGTACCATCTTACATAGCCCCACCAGTGGGTCTTCTTTACACCGTCGTTACTGCTTGCAACGAGGAAGTAGAGATTGCCCTTGGAGAAGTCGGATGTGTAGGTGAAGCGCTTGGTGTCATTCTGAAGGGTAGGCATAAGGTTCTTCATGTTGTTGTAAGCGATATCCTGATCGCCCGTAGCCGCAAGGACGAAGTAGTCTCTCTTTGTCAGCCCCGACTTGTCGATAGCGTTCTGTATACCCTGAGCGCCCGCCCAGCAGTGACCTGACAGCGGCATATAATATGCCATGATGTCGAGGTTGTTGATGAGCATATTCCAAGTCGAACCGCCGCCCATCGAGAAGCCTCCGTAAGCGCGGTGGAATCTTGAAGCCTTGAGACTGTTGATAGAAGTATCCTTGTTGGCGTAGGTGGAATACTTCTTTTCAACGAAGGGGATGATGCTCTGACGCATTTCGTTCCATACGGTGCCCGCGCCCATATTTCCGTCGTTGGAGGGACAGCCGTTGAACGTGGGACATACGACTATCATCGGCTCTATCTCGCCGTTCCTTATCATCCAGTCGAGGATCTGGTTCATCTTAACATCGTTGCTGAAGCAGGTATT
>CAMHBN010000235.1 GCA_946183385.1 uncultured Ruminococcus sp. | reverse complement strand
ATCGCTTCAAGTCGGGGCTATGACGCGCTATATGTCTCGACCGACCAGAAGGGGCTGTACGAGAACTTCGGGTTTGATTATACGGGCACGGACAAAATGTCGATATACGGCGAAATGTCGATGATATACAAACGCAGTACCAAGAAAGAGGAGGAATAAGATGTCAACTCCGTTAGCAGATAGGATACGTCCGAAGTCGCTTGCTGATGTTGTGGGGCAGGAGCATATCCTTGGCGAAGGAAAGCCGCTCCGACGCATAATCGAGAGCGGGAATGTACCGAATATGATATTTTACGGTCCGTCGGGTGTCGGCAAGACAACTGTTGCGCGAATCATCGCCGAGAACTGCGGTATGTCGCTGTATAAGCTCAACGGTACGAATGCTTCAATCTCCGATATAAAGGACATTGTTGCGGACATCGGCACATTCGGTAGCGAGAACGGTATCCTCCTTTACCTCGACGAGATACAGTACCTCAACAAAAAGCAGCAGCAGAGCCTGCTCGAATACATCGAAAACGGCGATATCACGCTCATTGCTTCGACTACCGAGAACCCGTATTTCGCCATTTTCAACGCCGTTATCAGCAGAAGCACCGTCTTTGAGTTCAAGACTGTGACCGCGGAACAGCTCAAACCCGCTATACGACGTGCTTTTTCGATAATCTCCGAGGAAAACGGAATTACTGTAAACGCGAGCGACGAGCTTATCGACAAGATGGCGTTCAGCTGCGGCGGAGACGTCCGCAAGGCGATAAATACAGCCGAACTCGCTGTTATGTGCGGCGAGGAAGCAGACGGAACGGTTACCATTACAGCCGATTCGCTCGATATTCTCGCGCAGCGGAGCAATATGCGCTATGACCGCGACGGCGACCAGCACTACGATATTCTCTCCGCGTTTCACAAATCGGTGCGCGGCTCGGACGAAAACGCGGCTCTGCATTACGCCGCACGCCTCATCGAGGCGGGCGACATTATCTCGCTATGCAGGCGTATGCTCTGTATCGCCAGCGAGGACGTGGGGCTCGCCTATCCATTGGCTGTACCGATAGTCAAGGCGTGCGTGGATTCCGCGCTTCAGCTGGGGCTGCCCGAGGCGAAGCTCCCTATCGCGGAGGCAATAATACTTATGGCTACGGCTCCGAAGTCGAACAGTGCGTGTATGGCAATAGACGCTGCGCTCGCGGATGTGCAGTCCTGCGATGCGCTTGATTTCCCGCGGCATTTACAGAACAAGCACTTCGACGGAAAAGGTGCAGCTGTCGTGGGACAGCATTACCTTTATCCTCACAATTTCCCGAATCACTATGTTGAGCAGCAGTATCTGCCCGATGCGCTCAAAGAACGAGTTTACTATGAATTCGGTGATAACAAGCAGGAGCAGGCAGCTCTTCAGTACAGGAAATCCTTGCTTGAAAAGCTCAAATAACAACAAAAAGCCCCGAGAGACCTTCGGGGCTATGTTTTATTAAATTGTCAGTTTTAAGCGACTTTCATCACTTAGCTAAATTACCTGTTGGACTCACTCCTTCAGTCTAAATCTTGAATGAATACCTCATTTTCATAGTACATCATTCCTTCATTGAAGAATCAAGATCTTTAATTGTAATCAAGCAGTGTAAAGTTGTCACTCCATTGGACTATACCTCCAAAAGGATTTTGGGACTTTGTAAAATCGTCCGTATAGCAGACCCGAAGGTCAATCACTCAACTTCTCATTGGACTCAACCTTTACAATAAGATTCTTGACAATATATCTAAAGACTTATCGTCGAAGTTTCAGATAGCTCTGTATCCAAATCGAGTTTAGCCTGAAGCCGTATTTCTCTTTTTCAGCAATGCGGTCGCGTTGTGCTCGGCAATGATTTGTAGCTTCAAAACTATGGAACAAGTCTCAAGGACCTATATTCCCTCTTTTACAGTACCGATCACTCCGCGAGCCCGCCGGCTTCACGCTGTGACGCTATACTTACTTCCATTGGACTCACGCTCCTTCCCGCCATAAATAATCTACATTGAGGATAACCTCAGACCAAGTAGATTCGGCTCTGTAACCTTTATTGTTACTTCCTTTTCCTTGATTATATATTACCATACAGGTTGTAGAAAGTCAATAGTTTTCTTCAAGTTTTCACAGAATTATGATACACTTTGTATATTTGCACAAAACATAGTGTTCCACATCATCATTCTGACTAAATACTGTGAAGTTTTTATTTTCCACTTGAAAATATATACTATATAGTGTATAATATTTATATCAAACCGGCTCATGCCAAGAAGGAGATAACTATGTCAGAAATGAATGAATACACCCCTGAGCTCTTCGAGCTCATAGATCAGGACGGCAATAAGAAACAGTTCGAGCTCATTGACGCCGCCGAGATACGCGGCGAACAATACTACGCTATGCTTCCTGCCATCGAGGACGATGACTTCCTCAATGCCGACTGCGATCTCGTTATCCTCAAATCCATTGATGAGGACGGCGAGGAGATACTTGCTTCGATTGATAATGACGATGAATTTGAAGTTGTTTCCGCGTTCTTCCTTGAACGTATGGAAGAGGCTCTCAATGCCTTCGATGAAGATGATGAGGAAGAGGAATGATTTTCTTCAAATTTTCATAAAAAAGGTATTGATTTTTTGAAAGCTCTATGATATAATATACATAGTAACAAAGACTTCTGCCTTGTTCGAGAAAATATAGTTTTTTATAATCCAACACATTTTTTAAGGGAATTCGGCTCCGTGTGCGGACTGCAGACCTCCCGCTTGCGGAAGAAGGGAGCGAGAAGCATTCGGGCGTTTACCCACCTGCTGAGTGCGGGTTTCATTCACTATATGACGGCAAGGCGGATATTTTTTACCGTTTTATAAACTAAAACAGCCGGTTGGGTGACTTCCCTTCCGGCTGTTTTCTTATGGTTCGGTTTCTACAACTTTACCTTCTTTTATACTTGCCTGACAGTCAATATAGCGCTGGTTTGAACTGCCTCTGAATTTGATTTCCCAGTCCTTTTGTTCAAGGATAAAAGGTCCGTCGATCAGGTAATCGGTTACTTCAAGCAGGTCTATCCAACTGCTGTCGCAGCGGTCGTGCCATAAATGCTCAAATGTATAACCGGTATAGGTAATGATGTTCAAACCAAGTGCTTTGATCTGCTTTCCAAGCACTGAGAGTGCCTTTGCCTGACAGAATGGTTCTCCGCCGCTGAATGTTACACCGTCAAGAAGCGGATTTGACTTGATCTTCTCAAGCAGTTCGTCTGTATCGACTACTGTTCCGCCGTCAAATGAGTGTGTCTGCGGGTTGTGACACCCTTTGCAGTCGTGCGGACACCCTTGTGTAAAAATGATTCCGGGACCGTCAACGATCGAATCATTGACAGTTCCGGCTATCCTGAGTTCCATTTTATCACCTTAAACGTTATGCTTTACTCTGTCGTGCTCTTCTGAGCGTTTGCCGTTGTTGAAACGATCAAGCGTACCAACAAGGTAGCCTGTTATACGGCGGATTCGATCGAAAGCAACATTGTTTGTGTGCTCTCTTCTTCCGCAGTACGGACAAACCTCGCCGATTATGCCTGTGTATCCGCAGCATGGATCACGGTCTAC
>CAMHBN010000234.1 GCA_946183385.1 uncultured Ruminococcus sp. | reverse complement strand
GGGACCGTCGTGGACTTCCTTCTGCGGGAAGCTCGGATCCTTGGTTCCGCCGTACTTGTCTACCATCTTGCAGAGCATAGCCGTAAAGCCTGCGTTGTAGTCGGTAGCGACCTCGTTGTTGATGAAGTCCTGACGATCGTCGTTGTAAGTACCGTCCTGATTGGGACCTCCAACGAGTGCTCCGTAGAGGATATGTCTTGTTTCAGAGGGGACCTTGAGGTCGTTCTTCCAGGAACCGTGAGCTGTACGGTGGTGAGGATACTGCGGATACTTATCACCGAAGCCGACAACGTAGCTCTGCTTGAGCGGATTGTCGCCGAGAGCGTAATTAACCTGAGTTTCAGCGAATTCCGTATATTTTGAAGCCTCGGATTTGAGGACCGTATCACTTGCAACTATCGCTAAGAAAGCAGCTGTATTCGCATATCTGAGGCAGCCCCAGTTGCTGAGCCAGCGCAGTCCGCCGTCGATCTTAACAGCCTCATCGCCGTTCACCCAGCGGTCGCAGTGCTTCTTAACGTGAGCAATTGCGTCCTTATCCTCTGTAATTATAGCATAGAGGAGCATAGCTCCCTGTGTATTGTCGTCCCAGCAGTGCGCCCAGCCATAAGCGATACCGCCTTCGCCGAGCATTGTCGGCAGCTCGGAGAGATAGCTCTTCGCGTCGTCGAGGTAGGTCTTGTCGCCTGTAGCGATATAGAGCCAGTCAGCCGCATACAGGAGCTGGTCATAGACATGGCTCGACTGGTAGAAGCCCTGGGCGTCGCTCTTATTGTAGACGTCGTCGCTCGGGGAAGTCTTTGCTATCTTGTAGATATTCTTAGCGTGCTTGAGGTAGCTCTCACGCTTTGCGTCGTCAACATGACCGTCAAGTGCCGCATAGCCCGAAGCAAGGGCAGCAGCCATCTCGCCGAATACAGCAGAGCAGCCTTTCGAGGCTTTGAGCGAAGCACGTGCCTCCTCAACACTGTGTCCGTTGTCCTCCATGCCGTACTCGAGGAGCCCTACAGGTCCCCACCATGTATGGTCGTGCTTACCGATACCGACCTGATACACTATCTCATCGCCGAGGTCGCAGTCAGCAAGGTAATCCATAACGAATTCGACGTTATGGGCATAAGTCTCAGTAAGACCTGCCTTTTCGATACCGTCTGGATACTGATACATACCCCATGCAAGCATTGAAGCCGAATATGCCATAGGCAGGTTGAACTTTACGTGGTCACCTGCGTCATACCAGCCGCCGAGCACCTCGTCGGACATAGTAGAATCGCTCTTCCACTCGACTCTGTTCCAGTCGGGAAGAGGACCTGCCTGCTGCGCCTCATAGAAGAACAGCGACTTATCGAGCGCATCAGCGTAATTGAACTCAGAGGCGGCGCTTACGCCTACCTGAGCTGCGGGAGCCGTGAATGTCAGGCACGTTGCGACTACAGCCGCTGACACTGCTCCCGAGATCATCTTCTTGATCATTTTTGGTTTTCTCCTCTCAATAAAAATTGTCGTATCAACAAATCGGAGCCTGTCGTCGGGGACAAGCTCCCATACACTATTGATTTTACCACAATATCACAAAAACGTCAAGCCTTTTGTACATTATTAATTCATATTTCACAAGAGGAAAAACCGTTCTTTACACTTATTTCATATCAAACGGCGAGAACCTTTCCTTTCGGAGTTCCCGGACACAGAATCCGCAAACCGTTACGGCTCCGCCTATAAGAGCGATACCTATCACAACATTCACAGTCTGAGGGACACTGCCGCTGTCCTTAACAACGACTATATCTATCTTTTCATCCGACACATACTGTGTCTGATAAGTCTTATCCTCAACAGCATGAGAATTATCACCCGTAACAAAAACGAGCAGGCATATCAGAGCGGCAACAGAAGTTATTATCACACATAACCTGTTCAACATAGAAAAGACCTCCTTTATGCTATCGTTCATTTCATTCTTTGTTTATAATTATAATCGGAATACTTAAATCAATCTTAAATATTTGCGAGAAAATCTTGACTTTTGTATGAACGTGTCGTAAAATAAATAATGATATGTAAATATTTCAGAGGAGAGGATAAAAATGCGTAAAAAATCAGGAGCAGGTATCAATCTCATCTTTTTTGTGCTTGTTCTTCTTCTGGCGGGAGCACTTGCTGCTATCGGAGTATATACCTATTTCCACGAGTCCGAGCACGAGGCAAAGCCTGCTTCAGCGCCGATTGTTACAGATACATCCGAGGAAACGACAACCTCAGCAAGTACGACCGCATCTACAAGCAAAACAACGGCTTCAACGACCACTGCAACAACTTCCGCTGCCACAACAACTTCCGCTGTAAGCAAGCTGAAATATCACGAATACAACGAGACGGTTGCCGCAGATACGTCTTACACGGTCCTGACGCTCACCAAGGAAGAAAGCGGCGATCTCTTCCATTATTATCCCAACTCGGAGTGGACATTCTCGGATTTTGCAGACAAGGCTGCGGTGGGACTTGAAAAAGGCAAGAGCAGCTCTTCCGCGAGCTATTTCATCAACAGCCCCGAGGTCAAGACTTCAAAGTCTGACATCGGCTTCACAGCCGAGATAAAGGATGGAAAGGCGCTAAAGGTCGAGAGCTACGGCGGTGAACTCAGCGAGCTGCGTATAGCCTCAAACAACGATAAATACGCAGACCTCACCTACAAGGCAGACGTAAAGAAGGGAACTCTTGAAGCCGATCTCAGCGGCAATTCGTACCCGAACGGAATATACGTTATAAATGGCGAGTACACGATCGACGGCAAAACCTGTGACCTCAATATCTATCTTTTCGTAAACTGCAAGTCCGATGACGAGAAGGACTACAGCTTCTACCTCTGCACCTGCTCGCAGGGCAGCACCGAAACCGCAGTTCCCGCAGAGGAACCCGCATCGTCTGAGACGACAACAAAAAAAGCTGACTGATACTCATATTTTTCCTTGACATATTCATTTTAATGTTGTAAAATGTAAAACGATGTAAACACTCCGTAAAATGGAGATAATATATTTCAGGAGGTATAAAATGGATCCTAATCAGAACAGACCCCGCGGACGTCAGAAAAATGTCACATCGGGCGGCAGCGGAGCTTATAAAAGAGGAGATGCGCTCGGAACAGGGCAGGTAGGCTCGGCTGACCATTCGGCTGCAAAGCCCACAGGCAAGCGTCCCGCAGGCAGTCCACAGGCAGAAACTCAACAGCATCACTCGGGAAGCGGCGTAAGGCGTGCCGCAATAGGCGGAGGCGGAGGCTTGGGACTTATCCTTATGCTTGCGGCTCTGTTCATACTTCCCAAGCTTTTCGGCGGCGGCGGAGGCGGCGGAGGCTCGGCTGATATCAACGACCTCGTGAACGGTATGCTCGCAGGCGGAAGCGGCGACGTACCCTCGAGCTACAGCTTCAGCAACGACGATATGAACGTGGGCGGAACCTACGAGGACACGGCTTCGGAAGTTGACAATACGGTCGTATCGAGTGCCCGCGCCAAGAGAACGCGTATTATCGGCAATAACAACGATAAGGTCACGATAATGCTCTATATGTGCGGTACAGACCTTGAATCCAAGTACGGTATGGGCTCGTCGGATATGGGCGAG
>CAMHBN010000233.1 GCA_946183385.1 uncultured Ruminococcus sp. | reverse complement strand
TTCGTCCCGCGAAGGATTCCAAGACAGCTATGCTCACGGGTGCTATCGCCTACACGAGCGACCTCACCAAGTACATTATCGAGAATTCGCGCGAGGCTGACGTTATCAAGGCTCAGCTCGATACGCCCGAAAAGGACGTGATTTCCGGACTTCCGTTCAAGCCAGAAGCCGGTACTCTCACCGACGAGGAGAAGCAGGAGCTCTTCCGCACCTACGTTGACGGTAAGGGCGACACCGATAAGGCGGCGCTGTACGTTCAGCTCATGGGAACTCCCAAGCCCGAGGAGCTCGCGCAGATGACTGCCGAGGCAATGAAGGACGTCAAGCGCGAGGATATGGAGACAGCTCTCATTCAGATGCTCACCCAGCAGATGGGCGTTGCCGAGGAGGATATCCGCGGCTACCTTGCTCAGATGAGTGACGACGATCTCACAGCCGCCTACACTCAGGGTGTTCAGGAGCAGATAAAAGCGCAGTACGCTCAGCAGGTGATGGGTCAGATAGGCACTATGGAGCCCGCTCAGATGCTTGCGGCTCTCAACGAGATGATGAAGACGATGAAGGCTTCCGACGCGGCATACTTCTACGACGAGATAGTAGAGTTCTCGAATTCGACCTACGACGAAAATCTCCGCAAGATGGGCTACATCGACCTCGACGATCCGTCGATGATAAGCCTTTACTCCAAGTCCTTCGAGCTGAAGGAGAACATCGAGGACGTCATCAAGGAATATAACGAGGGCAAGGACGAGCTCGATTCTATCAAGTACACCGATTACATCGGCATAATGATGAGCGGCATCACCACCATTATCAACGCTATCACTTACGTTCTTATAGCGTTCGTAAGCATCTCGCTCATCGTTTCCTCGATAATGATAGGCGTTATCACGCTGATATCCGTTCAGGAGCGCACCAAGGAAATAGGTATCCTCCGTGCTATCGGTGCTTCAAAGCGCAACGTAAGCAATATGTTCAACGCCGAGACCATGCTCATCGGCTTCACATCCGGACTTCTCGGCGTCATCGTATCGTGGCTCGCGACCTTCCCGATAAATGCTGTAATCAAGGGACTTACAGGCATCACGAACCTCAAGGCTGTTCTGCCTATTCCCGCGGCTCTGATACTTATTACGATAAGCGTTATGCTCACGCTCATTTCGGGTATCATTCCTTCAAGAAGCGCCGCAAAGAAAGACCCTGTTGTTGCTCTCAGAACTGAGTAATGCAGAAAAGCCCTTCTACTATAGGGCGGGAAAAGCGCATTTTGCAACGGAAAACCGTTGATTATCGCAAAATGTTCACAAAAAGTTTACAAACAGCGCGCAGTCTGAAACTGTGCGCTGTTACTTTTTGCGAAAAAAATCTTGAAGTATTTACGGATTTATGGTATAATCATTTTTAATAAACGTGCTTTTGCAACTTTTCTACGAAAATGGTGAGATTTATGATAAAGGTTTTACTGGCTGATGATGTACAGATACTCCGCACGGGTCTTCGCGCTGTACTTGCGCAGGATGCAGATATAAACGTTGTCGGTGAGGCAGGCAACGGCAAGGAGGCTTACGAAATGGCTGTTAGGCTCCAGCCCGATGTTGTCCTCATGGATATGCGTATGCCCGACTTCGACGGCGGCTACGGCACGCGTCAGATAAAGGATAAGCTCGAGGGCGTGAAGGTGCTCGTGCTGACGACCTTCGACGACAAGGAGACTGTCGAAAAGGCTGTGGCAAGCGGTGCGGACGGCTATATCCTCAAGGAGATGGACAACGCTCAGATAATCAACTCCATAAAAGCTGTTTCGGGCGGAATCAACGTCTTCTGCGACAATATCTTCCGCTCCATCAAGGATTCCGCTCCCGCTGTGCAGGATCCGAAGAACTACGATCTCACCGAGCGTGAGATAGACTTTATCCGCCTTATCTGCGACGGCTGCGACAACAAGGAGATTGCCTCGAAGCTATTCCTCGCGGAAGGAACTGTCCGCAACGGTATATCCCGACTGCTCGAGAAGCTGAAGCTCAAGGACCGTACCCAGCTTGCGGTGTTCGCTATCAAAAACAATATCGTATAAAAAGAAGCCTGTGTTGTAAAAACACAGGCTTCTTGCTTTATTTTTTCTTGTTTTCGAGGAATTCCGTGAAATTCACGGCTTCTTCATCCGTCGTCGAGAGGTAGGAGTAATAGGCGAGGATGTTGGATGCGTCGGAGGAGGTGACAAGTCCGTTTTTGTCGGTGTCGCCGCAGGCGAATTCAACATCGGACAGACCGTGCTCTCCGCCCGTGGAGCTCTTGGAATAGGCAACAAGTACGGCTGATGCATCATTTGAATCGACTTTGCTGTCGCCGTTCACGTCGCCGAATCTCCTGTCGGTGACAGTGACCGTTAACGGCTTGGCTGCGGGAGCTTTCACGAGCGAGCCCTCCTCCGTGCGCATTGCGACGTCTGAGACGCGCTGGTCGGGGTAGTCCTCGGGCTCAGTCAGGAAATAGACCGTGTATTCACCCTCGGGAGCACCCTCGGATATGCTCAGGTCAAAGCTCGTCAGGGGGTAGCTGTCGCTCTTTTCGCCGTAGGGCTTCATCGCCGAGCGGTCGGTGTAGGACGAGACCTGTGCGGTGAAGGACATGGTGTTTAATTCCGTGTCGGCACTGAGTATCGTGGCATGACGGATATGTATGAACTTGCCGTTTTCGTCTGTCTCGGCATAAGCGTAGGCTATATTCGGTGCGTCGTCCGACATTGGCAGCGGGTCTACAAGGTTTTCGAGGCGTGCATACCCGCTTGCGCACTTCCACACGGGATGGACATTCCAGCAGCTGAGGCTTTCGTCGTCGATATAGACCGAGGCATTCACGCTGATATCGGAGCTCCCACCGAGCTCGGAGCGGAACACTACAGAATTGCCGTTTGGGCAGACAGATACGCATTTTGCCGCGTTTGAGCGGAAGTAAAGGGTCGGTACGTAGTCGCTGTCTGCGGCAACGGCAGTCGGCAGAGCGGCGCAGGCGGCTATGCTGAGTGAAATGATTGATGAGATGAGCTTTTTCATATTATCCCTCCGAATAAACGATATTATATAGTTATTATACCATTGTCGCATTTATAAGTCAACAAGCGGATTTTTTTGCCGCGGCTGTTGCATTTTTTTACCTAATGTGGTATAATATGCTTATATAAACTGAACGGAGGATATATCTATGTTATCGGATATTGAGATCGCACAGAACGCGAAAATGAAAAAGATCAGCGAGATTGCTGCCGACCTCGGCATTGACGAGGAATTCCTCGAGCCCTACGGACACTACAAGGCTAAGCTGTCCGAGAGCCTGTACTCGCAGGTCGCCTTCAAGGAGGACGGCAAGCTCATTCTCGTTACCGCTATAAATCCCACTCCCGCAGGTGAGGGCAAGACCACTGTCAGCGTCGGACTTGCCGAGGCGATGGGAAAGATCGGCAAGAAGGCTGTGCTCGCCCTGCGTGAGCCCTCGCTCGGACCTGTTTTCGGCATCAAGGGCGGTGCCGCAGGCGGCGGATACGCTCAGGTAGTGCCTATGGAGGACATAAACCTGCACTTCACAGGCGATATGCACGCCATCACAGCCGCAAACAATCTGCTCTGCGCAATGCTCGACAACCATATACAGCAGGGCAATGAGCTCCGCAT
>CAMHBN010000232.1 GCA_946183385.1 uncultured Ruminococcus sp. | reverse complement strand
GCAACGTATTCCGTGCGGAGTTTGAAGGCTACAAATGCTCTGAGGGCGCGACCCTGACGATACACTGCCGCGACAAGGACGTGGTGGTAGACCTCCACGAGCTTGCGGTCGAAGAGGGAATATTTGAAGAATGATACAAAAACGGCTGACCGTAAAGGTCAGCCGTTATTTTTGTATTATTCCTCTATGGTGCTAACAGCCGAGATAACCTCGGTAAGGAGGTTCGCGGGGAGCTGCTCATATCTGAGGAAGTCGAACGTGAAGCTTCCCATGCCTCTTGTTGTCTGGCGGAGATACATCGCGAAATCGTGCATCTCACGAACGGGAACCTCAGCAATTATCTGAGTGATACCGTGCGAAACGGGCTCCATGCCGAGAACACGTCCGCGGCGCTTGTTGAGCTCGCCCATGATATCGCCCGTATTCTCATCGGGAGCAGTGACTTTCAGCTCGCCGATAGGCTCGAGCATAACGGGGTCAGCCTGACGCAGACCTTCCTTATACGCGATGGAAGCGGCAGTCTTGAACGCCATTTCCGACGAGTCAACGGGGTGATAAGAGCCGTCCACGAGGATAGCCTTGAGTCCAACAACGGGACAGCCCGCGAGCACGCCCTTCTTTACGGACTCTTCAAGTCCCTTCTGAACAGCGGGGAAGTAATTCTTCGGAACAGCGCCGCCGAATACTCTCTCCTCGAAAACGAGGGTATCGCTTACGCAGGGCTCGAACTCTATCCATACATCGCCGAACTGACCGTGTCCGCCCGACTGCTTCTTGTGTCTGCCCTGAACCTTTACCTTCTTGCGGATAGTCTCCTTGTAGGCTATCTTCGGTACGGAAAGCACTACGTCAACGCCGAACTTGCCCTTGAGCTTAGCTGCTGCTACCTCGAGGTGCTGCTCGCCGAGACCGCTGAGTATCATCTCCTTGGTGTTCTCGTCCTGTACATAAGTGAGGGACGGGTCTTCCTCGGTGATACGAGCCATAGCGGTCGAGACCTTAGCCTCGTCGCCCTGTGACTTCGGCTTTACAGCCATTGAGTAGCACGGGTTCGGGAACTCCATCTGTCCGAATTCAACTATGCGTGATACGTCCGAAAGAGTATCGCCCGTGTTAGCGGTTATCTTGGAGGCTACAACTATATCGCCTGCCGTTGCGGAAGCGACCTCGGTCTGCTTCTTGCCGCAGAGCGTATACAGCTTGCCTATCTTCTCGTTATTGCCCGAAGCGGAGTTCACAGCCTCGCTGTTGGCTTTGAGCTTGCCGGACATAACTCTGATGAATGACATCTTACCGACGAAGGGGTCGGCAACTGTCTTGAACACGTAAGCGGAGAGCGGAGCACCCTCGCTGCACGCTATATCCACTACGTCCTTTGCGGGAGTATAAGCCTCGCCTGCAAGCACCTCTGCGGGAGACGGGAGCAGGAGCTCGAACTCCTTGAGGAGCATATCTATACCTGCGAGGTCAACAGCCGACGTGCAGACTACAGGAGTGATGATACCCCTGTTCATACCGTCGTGTATACCGTCGATGAGTTCCTTCTGCGTGAAGGGCTCGCCCTCGAAGAACTTCTCCATGAGCTCGTCGGAGGTCTCGGCTACAGCCTCTGAGACCGCGGCTACGAGTCCTTCGATACGGTACTCGAACTTCTCGGATATCTCAGCCGTGGGCATATCCGTCTCGACAGCGTTGCCCTTGCCGTCGTACTTGTAAGCCTTCATCTCGATGAGGTTCACGTAGGAGACTATCTGTCCGCCGCTGATAACGGGAACAACTACAGGGCAAACCGTAGGACCGAAAACGGTCTTGAGGTCTGTGAGGACGTTAAAGAAGTTGGCGTCCTTGTCGTCTATCTTGGTAACAACGAACATCTTGGACTTGCCCTGCTTCACAGCCTCGTCGTAAGCCTTTCTTGCGCCTACCTTAACGCCCGATTTTGCGGAAACGGTGATAAGTACGGTGTCAGCCGCGCGGACGCCCTCGGTCATCTCGGCAGCGAAGTCGAACAGACCGGGAGTATCGAGCAGATTTATCTTATGGTCGTTATATTCAAAAGCAGCAAGCGAAGTGCTGATGGAAATTACTCTCTTTATCTCTTCGGGGTCGTAGTCGCATACAGTTGTACCGTCAGCGGTCTTACCGAGGCGGTCTGTAGCGCCTGCCTTATACAGCAGAGCCTCTGCGAGCGAGGTCTTACCGGAGCCGTTGTGTCCGGCGAGTGCGATATTTCTTATTTTGGATACATCATAGTCTTTCATCTTGGTTTTCTCCTCCGGTTTGAAAATAGACAAGCCGCTTTTATTGCAGCCTGTAATATATGTAGTATATACAACCACAAGAATAATTATATAGCAATTGTAAATAAATTGCAATACTTTCACAATTTTTTCTACATATCACATTACTTTTTGTGTCAATCTTTGTATATTTAGTACAAGGGACTCGTCTTTTTTTGCGTCCGTAACTCTAAAAATGACCAACAGTCCAAAAATCCCGCCATATCCGACAAGCCATATCAGCGTAATCACCGCCATATACCACGCCCCCTCCTCCGCGAGCGGCAAAGGGCGGCAGAGGAGCTCCGCGGTGAAGCAGGTCAGCACCGCGTACAGCACGGGAGACAGCAGCATACGCACGAGTGCGAACCTCACGCCCGTGTGCCGCAGTATTTTAACAAGGCGCGATATATTGCCGAATACGTTGCTCGCGTAGTACGACACCGCTATTCCGTAAAAGCCTATACGCGGCACGAGTATCAGCACCGCCGCTATGCGTATCACGTACTCCGCAAGGTAATTCAGCGACGAGAAGCCCTGAAGTCCCATGCCCTTGATGAGGGCTTCGAGCACTATCTCCATGTAGATGAACGGCACCACGGGTGCTATCGCCGATATGAGCCCTCCGGCGAGCTCCCCGCCGCCGAGGAGCTCCCCTATCGTGCCGCCGAAGCGGAGCAGCACAGCCGCCGCAAAGACGGCGTAAATCATCGTGTACTCGATGAGCCGCGAGGTAAGGCTCTGTATGCGCTCGCGGTTGCCTGCTGCGGCGGCGCGGGCGGACTCACTGACTATCATCCCCGACATCGAGCACAGCACCACCGACGGAAAAAACAGCGTAGGTATGACTATAGCCTCGAATATGCCGAAGAGGCTGAGCGCCTGCTCCTGCGAGTCGCCGAACTGCCGCAGACACATCGGTATCAGCGCGTCATTGGTGCTGCTGAGGGCGGCTGTGAGTATGCCTCCGCCCATTATCGGGAAAGCCGCAGCGATATACCCGCGGAAGCCGATAGACGGTCTGCCGCCGCGCGCGGGTCTGTGTCTGATGAACAGTCCGAGCATAAACAGCAGCGAGGTCACGTTCCCCGAGATTATCGACACTATCATTATCCTGCATACCGAAGCCTCGCTGTGGACGGTCTGTGCAAGCGTCAGCGCGACCATTACCGCCGCCTTGACCGCGAATTCGAGTATGTCCCCGACAGCAGCCGCGGAGGCTCTGCGGCAGGCGTTGAAGTAGCCCTTGAAGCAGCAGGCGACCGCTCCGGAAATGAGAGCAAACGGCATAAGGCGGACAGCTCCCGCGACCTCTGCGCCGCTGAAAAATCGGCTGCTGACGGGCTCGGCGAAGAGGACGGTCAGGGCGGAAACTCCCGCACTGAGAAGCAGACAGA
>CAMHBN010000231.1 GCA_946183385.1 uncultured Ruminococcus sp. | reverse complement strand
AAAAACCTCCTTTTCCACATCATACGACAAGAAAAAGGAGGCGTACCTCTTACATATTGTCCTATGAAGCGGGATGCAAAGCGCGAACCGCGGCATAAGCCTTCGTTTCGCCGACAACTCCCCGTTCGGCGAACACTTAACGAACTCGCTTTTACTCTTCAATTGATCGGTGGATATCTCACCACCTATATTATATGACAAGTGTGCGGGTAAGTCAATAGGCGGGGACAAATTTGTAGTTTTATACGATTTGCACAGGATACAGTGCCTGTTTTTGGTAATGATGTATTGTAGGAACAAACGACCTGTTTAGTCAGTATACACATTAATGAACGGGTATATTCGTGAAATATAACGAATATCACACGTCACAGCAATAAATTCTTTATTTTTTAATAAAAGTGTGATATAATTCTAATGTGGCTTTCTATAATATCGGAGGTGAAATGATGAAGAAAACGCTGTATGTATCCGACCTTGACGGAACTCTCCTGAGTCCCGCTCCTGCGATAACGGAGCGTACCGCGTCTGTCATCAACTCCCTCATTGCGAAGGGGATGCATTTCACCTTTGCTACCGCGAGAAGCGTGTATTCGGCGATACCGATAACCTCGGCGCTGGATATAAACGTACCCTGCCTGCTGATGAACGGCGTGAGCGTGTACGACATCGCGGCGGGAAGCTACATAAACAGCGAATTCATACCGACCGAGGCTTCGGCTGAGGTGCTGCGCTCTTTCGAGAGGCACGGCATACACTGCTTCATGTACCGCATAGAGGACGGGGCGCTGATATGCTACTACTCCGAGCTGACTACCAAGGTCATGCGTAGCTTTGCCGAGGTGCGCAAGCACGAGTACAAGAAGCCGTTCGTACAGCTTGACCGTCTCGCGGACATGGCTGACGGCTGTACTGTCTACTTCACGACGACGGGTCACTACGAGGATCTGCTCCCCGTGAAGCTCGAAGCCGAGAAGATAGCTGGAGTGGACATCGCCTTCTACCTCGACGTGTACAACGGCGAGTGGTACCTTGAGATATTCTCGCATAAAGCCTCAAAGGCGAACGGTATCAGACTTCTCCGCGAGAGATACGGCTTTGACGAGGTAGTCGCCTTCGGGGACAACCTCAACGACCTGAGTATGTTCGGGGCGGCAGACGTGAAGATAGCCGTCGGTAACGCGAAGGAAGAGCTGAAAGCCGCGGCGGATATCGTTATAGGCACAAATGATAACAACGGAGTAGCCGAATGGCTTGCTTCCGCTTACAGATAATCAAACACGAAAGGAAATACATAAAGATGAAAAAACTCATGCTTGGAAACGAAGCCTTCGCAAGAGGCTTATACGAGGCAGGCTGCAGGGTGGTATCGAGCTACCCCGGCACTCCCTCCACCGAGATAACCGAGGAGGTCGCTAAGTACGACGAGGTCTACGCAGAGTGGGCTCCCAACGAGAAGGTCGCAATGGAGACAGCTCTCGGAGCTTCGATCGCGGGCGCAAGGAGCTTCTGCGGAATGAAGCACGTCGGACTCAACGTTGCCGCCGACCCGCTCTATACTGCGGGATATACAGGCGTAAACGCAGGTATGGTCATCGCAGTTGCCGACGATCAGGGTATGCACTCCTCGCAGAACGAGCAGGACAGCCGCCACCACGCTATCGCGTCGAAGGTGCCTATGCTCGAGCCCTCGGATTCGACCGAGTGCAAGGAATTTGTCAAGCTCGCATTCGAGCTCTCGGAGCAGTTCGACGCTCCGTTCATCGTGAGAATGTCCACAAGAGTAGCACACTCGCAGAGCATAGTTGAAATGGAGGACAGGCAGGAGCTCGAGCTCAAGCCTTATGAGAAATGTCCTCAGAAATTCGTAATGATGCCCGCTTATGCAAAGGGCAGACACGTATTCGTAGAGGAGCGCACAAAGAAGCTCATCGCCTATGCCGAGACATCACCACTCAACAGGGCAGAGATATCGGACAAGGCTGAATTCGGCGTAATCACCAACGGCGCGTGCTACCAGTACGTAAAGGAAGCACTCGGAGACAAGGCTTCCGTGCTGAAGCTCGGCATGGTGAACCCGCTTCCCGAGAAGCTGATACAGGACTTCGCTGCCAAGTACGAGCAGGTATACGTCATTGAGGAGCTCGACGGCATAATCGAGGAGCACTGCCGCAACATCGGCGTGAACAACATAAAGGGCAAGGAGATATTCGGCTATATCGGCGAGCTTCCGCAGTCCGTCATAGCTGAGAAGCTTCTCGGCGAGAAGAAGGACTTCGCAGCTCTCGAGGACAATATCCCCGTTCGTCCGCCTGTAATGTGCGCAGGATGTCCCCACCGCGGACTGTTCTACTGCCTGAAGAAGCTCGGCGTTACCGTTTCGGGCGATATCGGCTGCTACACTCTCGGAGCTGCCGCTCCCCTCAACGCTATCGACACCACAATTTGTATGGGAGCTTCCATATCGGGTCTCCACGGCTTCAACAAGGCTCGCGGAGCCGAGTCCGAGCACAAGACCGTCGCTGTTATCGGTGATTCGACCTTTATGCACAGCGGTATGACGGGACTTGTAAACATCGCATACAACAACTCGAATTCAACAGTTATCATACTTGACAACTCCATCACGGGTATGACAGGTCACCAGCAGAACCCCACAACGGGCAAGAACCTCAAGGGCGACCCTGCGGCGGCTGTCAACCTTGAAGAGCTCTGCAAGGCTATCGGTATCAAGCGCGTCCGTGTGACCGACCCCTACAAGCTTGCCGAGACAGAGGCTGCTATCAAGGAGGAGCTCGCAGCTGACGAGGCTTCCGTTATCATCTCGCGCAGACCGTGCGCTCTGCTGAAATACGTCAAGCACAACCCGCCCTTCAAGGTAAACACCGAGAAGTGCGTAGGCTGCAAGATGTGCATGAAGCTCGGATGTCCCGCTATTTCGATGCGTGACGGCAAGGCAGTCATCGACCACACCCAGTGCGTCGGATGCGGCATCTGCAAGGAGCAGTGCAAGGTAGGAGCTATCGAATAATTCGGAATTCGTAATGCGTAATCTATGGTGTCCGCTTTGCGGACATATCAGAAATCATTGTGTAGGGGCGGCATTCCGCCACTCGTGAAAATAAGGAAATTATTATGTTACAGATGAACATATACGAGGAGTTCGCTCACTGGCTGGACAATCTCCTCGAAAACAACGATATGCCCGAGAATACGGCAGCTTTCTGCCTCAATCTATACGAGGAATCCGACGAGGAGCACCTCTACTCGGCACAGCTCATCGCGGCAGGCGAGTTCGACCCCGACGATGAGTCGGGCGGCTGGGCTTGCGAGGAGGTATGGAGCTGCGAGGAGGATGTCTTCATCGTTGACACCTCCGACGAGGACGACACGGGCTGGAAGCACGCTCAGGACCTCTTCCGCGAGATGCTGGAGGAGTACCTCGTCAGCGGAACATACAAGAGCGTGCTCGGCAGCGCAAAGGGCATAGCTGTCGGCTTCGTTGACGGCGAGCTTGAGATAGTGAAGAAATAACTTCAAAGGAGTATTATACAAATGGAAACTAAATCAATAATGATAGTCGGCGTAGGCGGACAGGGCTCACTGCTCGCCTCAAGACTGCTCGGCAATGTGCTCCTCGCACAGGGCTATGACGTAAAGGTCAGCGAGGTACACGGTATGTCGCAGCGCG
>CAMHBN010000230.1 GCA_946183385.1 uncultured Ruminococcus sp. | reverse complement strand
CATAAATCAGGGCTCGACTTACGACGACCTGCGCATCAAGCATATGGAGGATATCGCTAAGCTCGACCTCGACGGCTACGCCATTGGCGGACTGGCTGTCGGTGAATCGACCTCCGAGATGTACAGGATAATCGACGTGGTCGAACCCTTTATGCCTGTTGATAAGCCGCGCTACCTCATGGGTGTGGGTACGCCGTCGAATATAATCGAGGCTGTCGCGCGCGGCGTTGATATGTTCGACTGCGTTATGCCGAGCAGAAATGCCCGTCACGCAACCGTTTTCACGTGGAGCGGCATTATGCACCTCGGCAACAAGTGCTACGAGACAGACCCGCGTCCCGTGGACGAGGAGTGCGACTGCCCGACGTGCAAAAACTTTTCCCGCGCGTATATCCGCCACCTGTTCAAGGCGAACGAGCAGCTCGCGGGACGTCTCGCCGTTCAGCACAACCTCTACTTCTACAACACGCTGACCGAGAAGATACGCGAGGCTATCGACGAGGACAGGTTCGAGGAGTTCCGCGGACGCTATTCGCGCACCCTCGCCACTTTGATGAAATAAACGGAGGATCCTATGATATTAGCCATATTTGACCTTGACGGCACTATCGCCGATACTATCGCCGACCTCGGCGACGCTGTGAATTACGGGCTCGGGGTGCTCGGATATGAGGGGCATACCTACGAGGAGTACAAGAAGCTCGTCGGGAATGGCGCTCCCGTGCTGTGTCAGCGTGCTCTGCCCGAGGGTCACAAGGACGAGGCGGACAGACTGCACGAGCTCTTCCGCGAATACTATGCCGAGCACTATCTCGACAAGACAAGGCTGTACGACGGCATTGTGCAGGCTCTGTGTGAGCTCCAAAACAATGGCGTAAGGCTCGCAGTCGCCACGAATAAGCCGCAGGATTTTGCACGCGATATTGTGCGGGCTCTGTTGCCCGATGTATGCTTTGAAGCCGTGCTCGGCGGTACTGCGGAGCGTCCGAAAAAGCCAGACAGAGCCATTATTGACGAGGTGATTCTTGAAATATATTTCAAAAATAGCACTCACATAATAGGCGAATATAGTCCCGAGTCTGTATTCGATGAATTTGATAAAAAATATATGATAGGCGACAGCAATGTTGACATTCAGACTGCCAAGAATGCGGGGCTGATTTCTATCGGCTGTGCGTGGGGATTCCGCGGAAAAGAAGAGCTCGCCGACGCGGGCGCCGACTTCATCGCCGAGACTCCCGCCGATATTCCGAGGATAATTCTGGGGTGACTTTATGAGACAACTTACCGAAGAAGAGCTTGTGCGCAGCATTGCCGAGCAGACCGAGCGCTCCGCCGCCGTGATAGGTCAGACCGACCTCTCGCGGAAGGACTTCGACCCGACGGCTGTTATCGTATCGAGCCTTTCCAATATTTTCGAGTCCGCGCTGACCGTGCTCGCGCTCGAGGACTTGTCCAATGACCGCGGCGAGTGCTACAGGAGCGCGGGCAAGCTCGTTATGTCCTCCCCTGCTGTGACCGCCGAGCAAAAGGACTTCATCAGGCGTATCAACGCCTTCCGCGGCGATATGGCTCTCGATTCCGAGAGCGGCGGGAGCTTCGACAGCGGGCGCTGTCTCGACTTCCTCAACTCCTACGACTGCTTTATGTTCCAGTTCTTCAAAAACAGCGGGACTGTAAAGCGTATGAAGTCCGAGGGTGCGCTTGAAGCCGAATTTGTGAGCTTCCATAATATCCTCGAAAAGCTGATAAAGAAGGATATGCTCGCCTCGAAGGGCAGTGGCGGCGGCTCGGATATGGGTGAGAAGCTTGATACCGTTATCGCGCTGCTGACACGTATCGCGGACGAAAATTCCGCTCTCAGCCGCAAAGTGGACGAGCTGAGCGCAAAGCTCGATATACTGACGAAAGAAAAGAGTTGTGCCGATGAGTGAGATAAACAACAGCTTCGACCCGCACATTCCCGTTTACACTCCCGAGCAGACAGACGCGCTTGAGGAGCATATAACCGAGCATTTCGGCGATTTCCCTAAAGTTCTCCGCGACAACTCTCCCAAGGAAATAAAGGTAGATATCGCTGTGATACCGCCCGACGACGACAGGTACTTCGTCACTCTCGTGACTATGGGGCTCGGAGCGTATCTTATGAAGCTTCCCAAGGAGCTGCGCTCGCAGAAGCTAAACCGCGCGGAGCTCGTGCTCTGCCTGCCCGCAAACTGGGAATTCGATACCGAAGACCCACATACAATGTGGCCCGTGGAGCTCCTGAACAGGATAGCTCACCTGCCCGTGCGGCACCGCTCGTGGATAGGCTGGGGGCATTCCGTGGACTACAGCAAGCCCTTTACCGAGGATACCGAACTCAGCGCAGTGCTGCTGCTTTCGCCGTCCTCAGGCAAGGAGGCTGCCGTGTGCCGTCTGCCCGACGGGGAAACGGTCAACTTCTATCAGGTGATACCGCTCTACGATATCGAGATGCGCTACAAGGTCGACCACGGCACAGAGGCTCTGCTCGACCGCTTCGGCGACGACCTCGACCACGTAGTTGACCTCGACCGCCGTCCCGTTGTTGACGCTTCCACGTTCGAGCTCATTGACAGAGTTGAAGATCACGCCTGCAAAATTGAGGAGAAACAGCTCGATACAAGCGAGATAAACGGTGCGAACCACATCGCGATGTTCCTGCGGTGGTGCATAGACCGCGACCTCATCGCCGACGAGTTCAAGGACTTTTTCGCGGAGGAGCTCAACGATATACGTCAGGGCTCGCTCGATATAAGGCGGTTTATCATCCATTCGCTCAGCGGAGAGCTCACCAAGGAGATACTCAACGACGAGGGTAAGGCTTTCGCCTCGTTCTACTACGATTTCTACGCCGACGCTGATTCTCCGTGCTATCCCGAAGATGTGGACAGGGTCGCGCTCGAATACTTTGGCAAGGAAAAGTACGAATGTGAGGAGTTCGCCGACGAAGCCTACCTCTTCCTCCCCTACGGAGACGAATACTACGGTCGCATAAGCACCTATATAAGCAAAAACTACCGCATTTTCCGCGGGATAGACTGAAAATACGCCGATTTGCCACATATCTCTGTGAAGGTATTGACAAATCGGCGCTTTTGTAGTAAAATATATTTATATGTACTTCAACGTACAGGCAGATACAAATTATTGTAAAGGCGGTAATCATTCAAATGGGTCTTTTTAAAGGAATTTTCGGCGCTAACGCTTACTCCAACAGGGAGCTCAAGCGCATTGAACCAATAAAAAATAAAGTTCTCGACCTCGACGAGGAGTATCAGAAGCTCTCCGATGCCGAGCTCAAGGCTAAAACTCAGGAATTCAAGGACAGGCTCGAGACAGGCGAAACTCTCGACGATGTCCTCCCCGAGGCTCTTGCTACCGTAAGAGAAGCGGCTTGGCGTGTTCTCGAGAAGAAGCCCTACCCCGTTCAGATAATCGGTGCTATCGTTCTCCACCAGGGACGTATCGCTGAAATGAAGACCGGTGAAGGTAAAACTCTCGTTGCCTGCGTTGCTTCATACCTCAATGCTCTTTCCGGACTCGGCGTTCACGTTGTCACAGTTAACGACTACCTCGCTAAGACTCAGGCTGAGGAAATGGGTAAGGTCCTCCGCTGGCTCGGACTTACAGTCGGCTGTATCCTCCACGGACTCAACAATGACGAGAGACGTGCAGCT
>CAMHBN010000229.1 GCA_946183385.1 uncultured Ruminococcus sp. | reverse complement strand
TTCGGTATGTCGTCACAGCCGAGCTCCGAGAGCAGTGCCATCGTTACTTCAGCCTGCTGTTCTCTTTCAGGCGAGGACATATCCTGCACGTTGAGGATAATGTCCGCGGAGGCGGCTTCTTCGAGCGTGGATTTGAACGCCTCTACGAGATTATGCGGCAGACGTCGGATAAGTCCGACCGTGTCCGTGAGGAGAACGCTTCTGCCGTCGGGTAGCTCGATAGCGCGTGAGGTGACATCGAGTGTTGCGAAGAGCTTATCCTCCGCGAGAACTCCCGCGTCCGTGAGCGCATTGAGCAGCGTTGACTTGCCGACATTGGTATATCCGACGATAGCGGCACTGAGCACGCCGTCCTTTTTACGGCGCGAGCGCGAGAAGGTGCGGTGTTTTTTCAGCTCCTCAAGCTCTGCTTCGAGGTATGATATACGCTTGCGGATATGGCGCTTGTCTGTCTCGAGCTTGGTCTCGCCGGGACCTCGGGTACCGATACCGCCTCCGAGACGCGACAGCGACGTACCCATGCCCGTGAGACGCGGCAGGCGGTACTTCTGCTGTGCAAGCTCAACCTGGAGCTTACCTTCCTTTGTACGTGCTCGCTGAGCGAAAATATCAAGTATCAGTGTGGTGCGGTCGATGACGCGGACATCGAGGATCTCCTCGATATTGCGCACCTGCACGCCGCTTAGCTCGTGGTCGAAAATAACGAGCTCGGCTTCAAGCGGACCGAGCTGTTCTTTCAGTTCCTCAAGTCTGCCCGCACCCATACAGGTAGCAGGGTCGAATGAAGCCTTCTTCTGTATTGTTTTGCCGACGACCTCGGCATTAGCAGTCTCGGCAAGCTCCGCGAGCTCGCCGATGGAGGTCTCGGCGTCGAATTCGCCTGTATCCACACAGGCGAGGACTGCCTTAACGGGCAGTTCGTCCGTTTTATTCTCAAACATAGCTGCTCCTTACTGAGCGGGAGTTGTTGGTGTTGTATCTGTTTCGGCGGCAGTGGTCTCTTCCTGAATTATAGTATCCTCGAGGATTTCGTTGCCCTTTGAATCTATTGAATAGATATCGGTGTGCATAAGATTATCGTTGTAGGACTTGTAGGTCTCGGTCTTGCGTATTTTTACGAGCTTTCTGCCTTCCCACTGATAGGTGATGAACCTGTCGATGTAGCCGTCGTCCTGCTCCTCGATGAGCGTATTCTCGGGACCTATCTTCATCAGCCTGTTGACCTCCATCAGCTCGTCGTTGATAATGAAGTCCTTTTTCTCGGGGAGGTAGCAGTAATAGTATCCGTAGCCCGAATAGCTGTTTTCGTAGGGGATAAAGATGTCGTTGTAGCCGTCGAAGTCGAAATCGGCGACGGAGATGAACTTCTCGTCGGGAGTGTAGTAATAGGACAGAGTCTTAACAAGCCTGTCATTGATACGCAGCTCCACATTTGTACCGTTGAGGGCATAAGTGAACCTTGTTTCCTCGGTGGGAGCGGTAAACTCCTCGGTGAATGCCTGAGTGGCAGTCTGCGGAACGGGCGAGGTCGTATATACTACGAAATCCTCCGTCCTTATGTGAGCCTCGGGGTCATCGTCCTTGCGTCACAGCTGTTATTAGCAGTTGCTTCTTCATTATTCCTCTGACGCTCCTTCCGCGAGTCGGGAAATTTCATCGGGAGTGAAAATGTAGTTCTTTCCGCAGAAATGGCACTTTACCTCGGTGTCCTTGCCCTCTGCGGCGATGGAGCGCAGCTCCTTCTGACCAATGCTTATGAGCACCTTCTCCGTGCGTTCGCGGCTGCAATCGCACCTGTAAACAGGGGAGGCGGAGTCGAGCTCGTTAGGCTCAAGTCCCGCAAGAAGCATACCCGCTATCTCCTCGGGAGTGACACCCTCGTCGAGCAGAGCAGAAACAGGTCTCATAGCGGCAACATTCTTCTCTATGATGTCAACGCATTTCTCGTCAGCGAAGGGCAGGAGCTGCACAAGGAAGCCGCCCGCAGACTTAACCGAGAGGTCGGTATCCACGAGCACACCGAGAGCGCATACCGTGGGTATCTGCTCGCTGACGGCGTAGTAATTGGCGATATCCTCGGCAATCTCGCCCGATACGAGCGGTATTACGCCCACATAAGGGTCGCGCAGACCCATATCCTTCACGACGGCTAAAGTGCCGTCCCTGCCCACAGCTCCCGCAACGTCGAGCTTGCCTTTATCGTTGAGCGGCAGCTCAACAACCGGATTTGACACGCAGCTCTTGACATTGCCGCGGCTGTCTGACACCGCGACGAGCTGTCCCGCGGGACCGTCTGCGTCTATACGGAGTGTGAGGCAGTCGTCCTCGCCCTTGAGCATATATCCCATAAGAGAGGCGGCGACGGTCAGTCTGCCGAGAGCGGCAGTAACTACCGCGGAGGTCTTGTGGAGCTTTTCTATCTCCGAGACTATATCCCTGCCGTCGAGTACGGCTGCAAAAGCCGAGCCATCGGCGGAAATAGCCCTGTAAAGCTTACCCATAGAATTATTCCTTTCAGATCGTTTGCCCGTTCACGAGGCATTTCGCGACGTAAACGATACGCTGGCAGTCGGCGGCAGGGGAGTCGAAGGTATCGTCGCCGTACTTGGCGACAACTTCAAATCCCGCGTCGGTGAGAGCATTTTCGAGGTCTGCCTCGCTGTATGCCTTCTCCGAGAAAGAGTCGGAACTCCGCGAATAGAGCCCGTTCTCCTCAAGCTCGAAGAATTCGAGGTGCATCTTCACCTCATCCGTTTCGGGGACGAGAGAATTCTCCCATATACAGTAGACATTCTCGGTCTCATAAGTGAAGGTATTGTTTGCAAGGATGCGGCGGTGCTTGTAGAGGGTGTTCACGTCGAAGATGAACAGCCCGCCCTTCTCCGAGAAAAACGCCACCTTTTTGAAAACCTCCCTGACAGATTCCATATCGGGGAGGTGGTTTATGCTGTCGAGAGCACATATAGTTATATCAACAGTACCGTACATATCGAGCTTGCGCATATCCTGACACAGGTACTGTATATTGAGTCCGCTGTCGAACTTCTTGTCGAGAGCGACACCGAGCATTTCGTCGGAGTTGTCAACTCCTATGACGTCATAGCCGAGACGCGCCATCTCCTCCGATATACTGCCTGTCCCGCAGGCGAGGTCAAGGAGGATATTGCCCTCGGTCGTCTTGAATTTTTCGATTATGGATCGGAAATAAGCGGCACGCCTGCCGTAGTCAATGTTGGCGGTGAGCTCGTCGTAGTACCGCGCAAAAACGTTGTAGCCTGCCATCAGCCGAGCTCTATCTCTTCCGAGCCGACCTCGCGGCCCTCTGCGTCGAAGAGGACACGTTCACGCTTTACAAGCTGTTTTTCGCCGCTCTTATAGTCGAAGTAGTCGATAAGGAGCTCGTCCTTGTTATCGGCAGACTTGTACTGCTTTTTCATTGTCTGTATCACGGGAACACCGTTTACCCATGCGAAGACCTTGACTTCGTATTCGTCCTCGCTGAGCTTCAGCTCGGTGGTGAAAGTCTTGTCGTCCTTATTCACCTCGGCGCAGGAGTCTATCTCCTTGAGCTCCTCCCACTTGACGAACTCCTCCTTCTCGGTGTCGTAGTGATAATACACGCCGAAGGTATTGAGCATACCGACCTGCTGGGGGATAAAGAGGTCGTCATGACCGTCGAGGTCTATGTCGTTTATGATTATCTGAGCC
>CAMHBN010000228.1 GCA_946183385.1 uncultured Ruminococcus sp. | reverse complement strand
TACAGCGGCGTAAATTCGAACAACAACTACACCTACGACTACAGGACAGAGGCAGAGGAAAGCAACTATCCCGATACCGTGAACCCGAACGAGGAGTACAACTACGTCGAGGAATCGGGCTTCAAGGACCCCAAGACCGTCCCGCTCTCGACCTTCTCCGCGGACGTTGACACCGCTTCCTATACCAACGCCCGCCGTATGCTCAACGACCACAAGATAGTCGAGCCCGACTCCGTGCGCATTGAGGAGTACATCAACTACTTCGACTACAAGTACGCCGACCCCGAGGAGGGCAAGGTATTCGGCGAGTACGTCGAGCTCGCGGACTGCCCGTGGAACGACGAGACAAAGCTCATGATGATAGGCTTGCAGGGCAAGCGCATGGAGCAGGACGAGCTCCCGCCCTCGAACCTCGTTTTCCTCATAGATTCGTCGGGTTCGATGGCTTCATATAACAAGCTCCCGCTCGTACAGACGGCGTTCTCCATGCTTGCGGACAACCTCACCGAGCAGGATAAGATATCCATAGTGACCTACGCAGGCTCGAGCAAGACTGTGCTTAAAGGTGCGAGCGGCTCGGACAAGGACGAGATCACCGAGGCTCTCAGCTCGATAATGGCAAGCGGCGGCACCAACGGCGAGGGCGGTATCGAGACCGCTTATGAGCTCGCCGAGAAATACTTCATCGAGGGCGGCAACAACCGCGTTATCCTCGCCACCGACGGCGACCTCAACATAGGCAAGTGCTCGGAGAGCGAGCTCACAAAGCTCATCGAGAAGAAGCGCGAGAGCGGCGTTTATCTGTCGGTGCTCGGCTTCGGTACGGGCAATATCAAGGACAACAAGATGGAGGCTCTTGCCGATAACGGCAACGGCAACTACAGCTATATCGACTCCGTTGACGAGGCGAAGCGCGTGCTCGTCGAGGAGATGGGCGGCACTCTCTTCACCATCGCCAAGGACGTGAAGATACAGGTCGAGTTCAACCCCGCCACTGTTGCGGAATACCGCCTTATCGGCTACGACAACAGGCTCATGAACGCCGAGGACTTCTACGACGACTCCAAGGACGCGGGCGAGGTCGGAGCAGGTCACGCTGTTACGGCTCTGTACGAGGTGAAGCTCGTCGGCGAGCCCTCAAAGTCTACATACCACGGCATAGAGCTGGAATTCGGCTCCGAGGATACGACGGAAGCTACAGTTGAGAACGGCAGGGACGAGCTCATCAAGCTCTCCGTAGCGTACAAGGATATCGACACCGACGAGGAGGTCTACTCCGCGAATCTCTACGGCATGGAGAAGTATGATGCAGTCCCCACACAGGGTATCAAGCTCGCGGGAGCTGCTGCGGAGTTCGCAATGCTGCTCAAAGGTTCGGAGTACAAGGGCACGTCGTCCTTTGACTATGTGTCGGATACGGCATTCGCTATCGGCGGAAGCAACGAGAAGATAGCGGAGCTCCGCGACCTTGCGCAGAAGGCGGCGGCATTATACAATTAAGAAAACCAAAAGAATTGTTCTCATATACCTCTAAGCGAAGCGCCCCAATAGGGGCGCTTTGTCTTGACACTTTTGCGGCTTCGCAGTATAATCATTACAGAGGAGGCGAGGCTATGAACAGGATAAGCGATTCCATTTCAGGCGAATTCGGCAGATCTATATGGACAAAATTCCGCCGCGGAGTGCGCGACTACAGGCTTATCGAGGGGGGCGACCGCATTGCCGTCTGCATTTCGGGCGGCAAGGACTCGATGCTCATGGCGCAGTGCATAGCCCGCCTCAAGCGCAACAACGAGATACCCTTCGAGGTCGAATACGTGATAATGGATCCCGGCTACACGCCCGAGAATCTGCAAAAGATAACCGCCAACGCACAGCTTCTCGGCATACCCGCAAAGGTCTATCCTACGCGGATATTCGAGTCCGCGGAGAAGGAGGAGAAGCACCCGTGCTTCCTCTGCGCGAGGCTCAGGCGCGGCTGGCTCTACAAGAAGGCGCAGGAGCTCGGCTGCAATAAGATAGCCCTCGGACACCACTTCGACGACGTCATTGAGACGATACTCATGGGTATGCTCTACGGCTCGCAGATGCAGACCATGATGCCGCGCCTGAAAGCCGAGAACTATGAGGGCGTGGAGCTGATACGTCCGCTGTACCTCGTCCGCGAGGCTGATATCATAGCGTGGCGGGACTTCAACGGGCTGGAGTTCATTCAATGTGCGTGCAGAGTCACCGAGAAAAAGGGTGAGGACGGCTCGAAGAGGGCGGAGATAAAGGCGCTGATAGCAGAGCTGAAAAAGACCAATCCCGCCGTGGAGATGAACATCTTCCGCAGCCCCGAGAACGTCAACCTCCGCACGCTGATATCCTACCACGACGGGGACGAGTACCACCACTTCCTCGACGACTGCCGATGATAAAAGATTGTTAAAAGTAAGACGTTTTTTGTCTGTTTTTACGATTTTATCGAAATATTTACCGATACTGCTTGATATTTTCTGCGCGTGTGCTATAATGGTAGTATACCACACTGCATTTTTGCGGAATAATTGGAGGTAATCACCATGGGAGATAATAAAGGCGGAACAAAGATAACCATACTCGGTGCGGGAAATGTCGGCGCAACTGTTGCGTATACGCTCGCTGTCGCGGGTACTTGTACCGATATTGTCCTCATTGACATAAACAAGGAAAAGGCTAAGGGCGAGGCTATGGACATCCGTCAGGGCGTGTCCTTCGGTCACAATGTCGAGATAAAGGACGGCACCTACGAGGACGCCGCCGATTCCGACATCGTCATCGTCACCCTCGGTCTCGCAAGAAAGCCGGGTCAGACTCGTCTCGACCTCGCACAGGCTAACGTAAACATCATCAAGGACGTAATGCCGCAGGTGGCAAGGTTTGCTCCCGACGCTATATACGTCGTTGTCAGCAACCCCGTTGACGTCCTTACCTATACGATACTCCAGTGCACGAGCCTCACGCCCTATCAGGTAATCGGCTCGGGTACGGCTCTTGACACGTCGCGTCTCCGTTCGAGCATTGCCGACCACCTCGGCATCAGCCCGAACAGCGTTCACGCCTACGTATTCGGCGAGCACGGCGACTCATCGTTCATTCCGTGGTCGCTCACAAATATCGCGGGCATCCCCATGGAGGAATACTGCGCCGACCAGAACCACGCCGACATCGACGAGGACGAGATAATCGAGGAGGTCAGAAAGGCGGGCGCTGAGGTAATCAAGCGCAAGGGCGCGACCTTCTACGCTATCGCGATGACCGTCAACAAGATTTGCGACTCTATCCTCCGCGATACGAATAATATCATGACGATATCGTCTCTCGTGCCCAATAGATACGGCATCAGCGATGTCTGTCTCAGTCTGCCCTGCGTAATCGGCAGCCACGGTATCGGCAGAGAGGTATTCCCCAAGCTCACAGAGGTCGAGGAGGAGAAGCTCCGCGAGAGCGCAAGAGCCCTCAGAAGCGTCATCGACCAGCTCGAATTTTAAGCTGTAGGGGACGCCGCCCTCGGCGTCCCACACAAGAAGCAAGAATAAAGAGACAAGAAGCAAGATGTAGGGTCGCGCATTGCGCGTCCGTCGTTTACAAATTGCCCCCAAACGAAAGGCGTTGCTGTTTCGCGCGGAATAATTCCGCGGGCATTTCAATCGCGTAACGGTAGCAGGGGACGCCTTCACTTGCAAGG
>CAMHBN010000227.1 GCA_946183385.1 uncultured Ruminococcus sp. | reverse complement strand
GTTCTTCGCTACGACGCATTCAAGCGTATCATGAACAGCCGAAGGTCGGGAATACAGGAGCTCGGCAAGGGACTTACCCTCTTCATCAAGGGGCTTGCGAAGAAGGTGCTTGCGGCGGACACCCTCTACGCGCTGTATATAGCCGTTAGGTCGTACAACACGCGAGAGATGTCCGCAGTCACGGCGTGGCTGGGTATCGTGGCTTACGTGCTGTGCCTGTACTTTACGCTTTCGGGCGTAGCTGACATGGGCGTCGGAATTGGCTACTGCTTCGGATTCAGGTTCCCGCAGAGTTTCAGCTACCCGATGTTCAGCAGCCGAATCCGCTACTTCGCGGCGAAATGGCACGTACAGGTGATACACTGGTTCCGCAACTACGTCACAAAGCCGTTTGCCACATCGATGAAGAACCGCTACCTGAACAAGCTCATCTTCATCGGTGCGTGGACCATCGCGGGCTTCTGGTACGGCTTCACCGTAAGCGCCGCCCTGGGGAGCGCTTATGGGCACGGCGATAGTTGTCGAGAACAAGCTGAGAAAGTCCCGTATGCTCAAGGCAACGGGCATCATCTACACGTTCCTGCTCGTGACGGTATTCTCGGTATTCCTCGCGAGTGGCACCGTATCGGACGGCTTGGAGTACCTGCTCGCGATGATAGGCGGCAACCGCTCGCTTACCGACGGGCTCACGCTGTACCTGCTGAGGTCGTACCTCGTGGTGCTGCTCGTGACGATGTACGCCTCGACAGACCTGTTCAGGAATATGCTCGTGCGTCCGAGAAAGCAGCTCCTGAGGCGGGTATTCTCCGCGCTGACTCCCGCCGTGATGGTGCTTCTGCTGGCGGTCTGTACGGCGCTGATATCGTCGTCGGGCAGCTCGGATATGCTGCTGCTGAGGCTATAGGAGGCGGAATATGAAGAATATAACAAGCAAGCTCACCGCGGTAGCCGTCCTCGCGTTCATCGCATTCTTCGGAGCAGCTTCCCTTGCTCCGTGCGGAGACGGCGAAAAAGCGGTTATTCCCGCGCTTAAGTGGGATAATATAGCAGACGGCGGCTTCGGCAGCGGACTGAGCTCCATTGCCGCGCGGCATTTCGCATTCAGCGACAGCTGGCGCTCTGTCGGCTCGCGCATAGATTCGGGCATCAGCGGCAGTATCGTCAACGGCGTCTATATCGCCGACGACCGCCTTATCGCCGCCGACATCTCCGAGCGCGAGAGTACCGATGAGTGCGCGGAGCTCGTAAATGCGTTCGCAAGCGTCTATGACGGAGCGGTATACTTTGCTGCTGTCCCGACATCTGCGGGCGTGTACGGCGACGCTCTCCCGTCACATCTTTCGCGCGTGACCGAGAAGCAGCAGACTGACAGCCTCTACGAGCAGCTGAGCGGCGATATCAGGCGCGTTGACGCGTACAATCTGATGAAAATGCTCAGCGACGACCGCATATACCTCCGCAGCGACAGCAAGTGGACGATGTACGGCGCGTACTGTCTTTACAGGACGGTCATACAGAAGCTCGGCTCGCAGCCCGTCTCCTTCGACAAGTACACGATACGCCACGTCACGAACGAGTACCGCGGCGACCTGTATAAGCGGACGCTTTATATGAAGTGCGAGCCCGACATACTCGACATATACGAATATCCCGACGGAGCACAGGTGACGAAGTGCATGAGCGTCGGTAACGACGGAGAGGAGCATGAGTGCTCGCTCTACGATATGGACGCTCTCGGCTCGGACGATATGTACAGGCTCTATCTCGGCGAGAGGGAGCCGCTTGTGAGGATAAGCACCGACGTCAACAACGACCGCAAACTGCTCCTGATAGGCAGCGAGTGCGCGGCGGGATTTGTGCCCTTCCTCACTCAGCACTACAGCGAGATAGCGGTATATATGCCCGAATACGCGGACAGACCGCTCGACGCCTTCATTGACCCGAACAAGTATGAGCAGACGCTGTTCATGTTCGGGATAGACGCGGTAAACACTGATAATTTTGAAAAAATAGAAATGAGGTAACAAATATGAAAGCACTGATAACAGGAGCAACATCGGGAATAGGCAGGAGCATGGCAAGGAAGCTCGGCAGCCGCGGCTGGGAGCTCATACTCACGGGACGCAACGAGGCTGCACTTGAGCAGCTCAAGTCCGAGTTCGGCAGCGTCGAGACCATCGTCGCCGACCTCTCCAAGCGCGAGGACGTGTTCAGGGTGTACGAGTTCTGCAAGGACAAGGACGTGGATATGCTCGTGAACAACGCGGGCTACGGCATTTTCGGCAGATTCGAGAAGACCGACCTCGAGGACGAGCTCAATATGATAGACGTCAACATCGTCGCGGTACACATCCTCACCAAGCTCTTCCTGCGCGACTTCAAGGAGCGCGACCACGGCATTATCCTCAACGTAGCGTCGTCCGCGGGCTTTATGACGGGACCGCTGCTCTCGTCGTACTATGCCTCGAAGAATTACGTGGTAAGGCTCAGCCTCGCGATAGCGGAGGAGCTCCGACGCGACAGGTCGAATGTGAGCATAACGGTGCTCTGTCCCGGACCTGTAGACACCAACTTCAACAACCGCGCCGGCGTATCATTCAGCGTTAAGCCGATAACTCCCGACTACGCGGCAGAGTACGCACTGAGGGAGGCGTTCGACCGCCGGCTCATCGCAATTCCGGGATTCAGCGTGAGAGCGGGAGTGTTTGCGTCACGTTTTGTTCCGCACAAGCTCCTCTCCGCGATAGTATACGGCATACAGCACAGCAAGAAGCCTGCCGGGAGCACGGACGCAGAGGCTGTGGCAGATAATGGATAAGAGCTACAGGGTAGCCCTCGGCGGGATAGTATCGGCGCTGTGCCTTGTTACGATGTTCCTCGTGGGTATAATCTCGCCGCTGTACATCATACTTCCCCTCATCGCAGGAGTCCTCCTGCTGATAATCGTGGAGGAGGTCAGCATAAGCTGGGCGATGGTCACTTATGTGTCAGTGAGCCTGCTGTCGCTGTTCATCACCGCCGACAAGGAAGCGGCACTGCTGTTCATAATGCTGTTCGGACACTACCCAATGCTTCGGTTCTTTTTGCAGAAGATACGCTTCGGACCGATAAGGCTGATACTGAAACAGCTCGTCTTCAACGCGTGCGCGATAGGCTTTTTCTACGTGACGGTGTACATCTTCGGCATAAAGCAGATGATAGAGGACATGAACGACTTCGGCAAGTACGGAGCAATAGCCCTGCTGGTGCTGTGCAACGTGATATTCCTGCTGTACGACTTCAACCTCGACGTCGTCTACAGGGTCTACATCAAGCGCATAATGCCCCGATTCAAAAAGAAAAGGTGAGACTATGGCAGTCCCGAAAGGGACTGCTTTTTTGTCTGATATATGAAATAAATATCGGAAAAGGAATAAAATAAATAAAAAAACTTGAAAAAACACTGGAAAAATTTTTTCAGATATGTTATAATTGATTTTGATTTGGGTCATTTGCAAGATACCCCGACCCGCACGCTCCTTCGGGAGTCAAAAGTACACTATCTCTGCACAGCAGAGTTGAGAATTTAGGAGGCTTGTACATGAAAAAAGTGCAACTGACAGAAACCGTTCTGCGTGACGCAAACCAGTCGCTGATGGCGACACGTCTGCCCTATTCCGACTATGAGGATATCCTCTCGGAAATGGACAAGGCAGGCTACTACTCGGTAGAGTGCTGGGGC
>CAMHBN010000226.1 GCA_946183385.1 uncultured Ruminococcus sp. | reverse complement strand
TGAGGCTTGCTGCTTTTGTGAATTTGATTTCCATATTATTCAACCTTCTTTGATATATTTTCCGCGTTCATCATTGGACGTCGGAATAATGATAAACTCAGTTAGCGGAGAAGTACTTCTTCTCGTAAATTTTCTTGCAGACGATGACGGTAGCTGTTGCCGCGGCACCGACTGCCACGACTGCTCCTGTGATTGAGACTGCAAGTATGATTTTGGTTTTCTTATCCATAATATTCCTCCTCAGTGGGATATAGGACAATGCCTTCAATAATTATACCATATTTTTGAAGGCTTTTCCATAGCAAAGCCCTGAAAAAACTTACAAAAAATGCTGTTGACATTTGTGGCTTATGCCGATATCAGTCGTCGAAGGTACGTATCCTCAGCTTTGCGCCGAGGCTCTCGCAGACCTCGCGGGAGGCGTCTATCTGCTCCTGCGGGATGACGTCCACGATGGACATTATGACCTCCGCGAGCCCTGTCTTCACGCAGTCGGAGGTGAAGCTCTGCATAGCCTCCCATGCATTGTCGAACTTCGGGCGTGTTACAGACATATACTCGTCCTTTGTGCCTGCGTTGAGGCTGACCGATACCGTGTCCATTGCCTCGCAGAGCTCCGCGGCGACGCTCCTGCCGTTGACGAGGTCGCCGAGACCGTTCGTGTTGATGCGGAGCTTCGGACAGTCAGGGAGCATCCTCAGCGCCTTTGCCACGGTGACAACGACGTCTATGCGCTCTGTCGGCTCGCCGTAGCCGCAGAAGACTATCTCGTCATATTTCGCGAGGTCGCGCTTGGCAAGGTCGTCGAAAATCTCGCAGAGCGACGGCTCGTGCTCAAGCCACAGCGGGTCGGAGCCGTAAGCTCCGTCGGCGTGGGTGCGTATGCAGAACGTGCACGCGCACGGACATTTATTCGTGAGGTTGAGGTAGAGGTTGTTTCCCACCTCGTAGGAAATCGTCATTGCCTTTTTCATTTGTCATCGTCTCCAATTTTGAATTCAATTATATCAAGTCCGCACGGCAGGGCTCCGCTGTCGATCGCGGCGGCGAGCTCGCTGGCGGAATCAAGCGTAAAATCACCTGTTATGACTGCCTTGCCGTCAGTAATGGCGGTGCTTACCGCCGGAGCTGAAATGAGCTCGTCGTCGAACCATATCGCTATCGGCGTGCTCGTACCCGCGAGCTCCTCGGTGGCGGCTGCGAATTTGTCACGCCCGCTGTCGCACAGGATAACGGATACCGCATAAGTCTCGCCGCTCACGTCCGACATCAGTATCGCCTCAGCGTCGTCGATGTCAGTATTCCGGAGGACTATCTCGCCCGTCGGGACGGTCACACCCTCGGAGTTGACCTCGGCGTCGGTGCCCTTGCGGAAGGTCAGCTCGCCGTATCTGCACAGCGTTTCGAGCGTGGTATCGTTCCAGTTTTCGGGGCAGTTGAACGCGATGACCGATGTTTCGGCGTCGGGGTATGTAACGTTCAGGTCAAGCTGCGGGTACTCGGACTTCAGCCTGCTCTCCACGACCTGTGTGCAGTCCGTTATCAGCGTGCTGACCTCGGCTTGGAGCGTGATACTGCTGTCGTAGCCCTTGGGAGGCTCGGAAACAGGCGTTTCCACGTTACAGCCGCTCAGAAGCGCTGCTGCCATACAAATTGTTATGATTTTCGGTGCTTTCATCAGTTCCTCCGTCAGTCGATGTAGATACGCGGTACGCGCTTGGATATGCCGCATACCACCTCGTAGCCGATAGTTCCGTAGATCTGCGCAAGGTCGTCGGCGGTGATGATGTCGTCGCCCTCTCGTCCGATGAGGGTCACGATGTCGCCAACCTTTGCCTCGGGGACGCCGCTGACGTCTATCATCAGCTGGTCCATGCAGACCCTGCCGACTATCTTGCAGCGCCTGCCGTGTACGAGAATCTCGCCCTTGCCGGAGAGCAGACGCGAGTAGCCGTCCGCGTAGCCGATAGTTACCGTGGCTATGCGCATTTCGTGCTCCGCGGCGAATGTGCGTCCGTAGCTTATGCAGTCGCCAGCCTTCACGGTTTTGACGTGGGAAATCACGGCTTTAAGCTCCATAACGGGAGCAAGTCCCGCGGGGATATCGAGGCTTACGTCTGGGTGCAGTCCATAGAGGATAATGCCCGCGCGGCTGAGCGTACTGCGCGAGGTGTTGCGGTAGCAGGTCGCGGCACTGTTCATGAAGTGGCAGTGCTGGAGCTTTATCCCGCGGCTGACGAGCTCGTCATAAGTATCGAGTATGAAGCTCTGCTGCTTGTCGGTGTAGGCGATGTTGTCGGGAGCATCGCTGTCCGCGACCGCAAAATGCGTGTATATGCCCTCGACCGAGAGCTTGTTTATCTTCATCATCGCGGCTATCTCGTCCGCGCACTCGGCGGGAGTGTCGTGCTTGAGACCGATACGTCCCATGCCCGTGTCTATCTTGACGTGGCAGCGTATCGAGGCAGGCGAGTTCTGTGCGAGAGCCTGCGCGTACTCCGTCGATACAACGCCCTGTATGATGTTGTACATTGATATCTCGTGGGCGTACTCGGGAGGAGTATAGCCGAGTATCAGTATCTCCGCGTTCGGGGCGTAGTTCCTCACGGCGATAGCCTCGTCGAGGTTCGACACCGCGAAGTAGTTTATGCCGCAGTCCTGCGCGAGGGTGCGGACGATGTGGGCGTCGCCGTGACCGTAGGCGTCAGCCTTCACGACTGCCATTACCTCGGTAGGCGGCGAGTTCAGCCCCTTGATGATCTCCACGTTTTTCCTCAGCTGGGAAAGCGAGACCTCTGCCCATGCTCTTTTCAGATAGGGTTTCATTTCGTTCATTTCCTTTCCTTGTTCTGTTTTGTATGAAAAATCGGTTACATATGAAAAAATGTATTGAAAAAAAGTCTGTAATATGATATAATCATTAATATCGACATATTTGAGGTGTTGTATGCTCAAATCACTGATATCGGGTATGCCTGTCGGCTCCGCGAAGGAGCTCGCGTGCGACCGCGGCAGGACGGTCTGCATTACAGGTCACCGTGAGAAGAATATCCTGCCATATAGGGGCGACCCCGTATTCTCCGACATCACCGTCGGAGCGGTAAAGATGATGCTCTACAGGTACATTGATATGGCTGCCGAGCGCGGCTATACCGACTTCATCAGCGGGCTTGCCACGGGTGCAGACCTGTGGGCGGCTGAATATCTCGTCCGCAAGAAGCAGAACGACCCGCGCATACGTCTCATCGGAGCTATGCCGTATCTGCGTCACGCCGAGCGCTTTCCGCGCGATTACGCCGAGCTGCTCGACTACGTTGAGCGGAACGCCGATACACTCGTCACCGTGAACACCGACCCCGATATAGTCTACGGCAAGCAGGGCGAGGCGGCAGGGCTCTACCGCGACCGCAACTACTTCATGGTAGACCGTTCGTCGGCGGTGATAGCCTTCCTCAACTCCGGGAGCTTTGCCTCGGGGACGTCGCAGACTGTCAACTATGCGTACCGCAACGGGCGGCTGATATGCCGCTTCGGGATAGATGATGTTTATGCACTCATCGACCGTGCGGGGACAGACCTGCGGAGCATCGGGCGTGAGACGGTATTTCTCAACAATGTTTTCGACACTGCGCCCTGATACTACCCTATCATTATACCACATACGCAGAATATTTCAAGTACCACAGGCGATTTTTCTGCATATATATAGACGAAAATACGTACAGGCGGCACACTATA
>CAMHBN010000225.1 GCA_946183385.1 uncultured Ruminococcus sp. | reverse complement strand
TCTGTAGCGGGCGATGGCGGCGCAGTCCTTGTCTCCCCTGCCCGATATTGTCACGATTATTATCTTGTTCTTGTCCATTGTCGGAGCTAACTTCATCGCGTAAGCTACAGCGTGTGCGGATTCTATCGCGGGGATTATCCCCTCGGTGCGCGACAGGAACTCAAACGCGTCAACAGCCTCGTCGTCTGTTATCGGCACATACTCCGCACGTCCGATGTCGTGGAGATATGCGTGCTCGGGACCTACTCCGGGGTAATCAAGTCCCGCGGAGATTGAGTAAACAGGGGCTATCTGACCGTACTCGTCCTGACAGAAGTAGCTCTTCATACCGTGGAAGATGCCAAGTCTGCCCGTGTTTACTGTAGCCGCAGTCTCGAAGGTGTCGATACCTCTGCCCGCAGCCTCACAGCCGATGAGGCGGACGCTCTCGTCGCCGATGAAGTTGTAGAAGCTTCCGATAGCATTCGAGCCGCCGCCTACGCACGCGATGACAGCATCGGGGAGCCTGCCCTCGTATTCGAGTATCTGCTCGCGCGCTTCCTTGGAGATAACTGACTGGAAATCGCGTACTATCGTCGGGAAGGGATGAGGTCCCATGACTGAGCCGAGGCAGTAGTGAGTATCGTCGATACGTGATGTCCACTCACGCATAGCCTCGGAAACAGCATCCTTGAGCGTAGCCGTGCCGCTTGTTACTGGTATTACAGTAGCTCCAAGCAGGCGCATACGGTAAACGTTCAGAGCCTGACGCTTTGTGTCCTCCTCGCCCATAAATACCACGCACTCCATACCGAGCAGAGCCGCAGCAGTCGCCGTGGCAACTCCGTGCTGACCCGCACCAGTCTCCGCGATAAGACGGGTCTTGCCCATTTTCTTCGCGAGGAGCGCCTGTCCTAGGACATTGTTGATCTTGTGCGAGCCCGTGTGGTTGAGATCCTCGCGCTTGAGGTATATCTTCGCTCCGCCGAGCGTGTTCGTGAGCTTCTCAGCGTAGTAGAGAAGCGACGGTCTGCCCGCATATTTCTCAAGCAGGTCGTTGAGCTCGCGGACGAAATCGGGGTCGTTCTTGTAGTGCTCGTATTCCTTCTCGAGCTCAATAACGGCGTTCATCAGCGTCTCGGGGATATACTGTCCGCCGTGTACGCCGAAGCGTCCTTTTGACTGTGACATATTATCTTTCCTTTCGTTACTTTTGTTTCTTTCGGAGTATGTCCAATGTGTGGTCGGAAATGCCGATTATGTCCTGTCTTTCACAGGTGGCAAGGTGGTACTCCGTCCACTTGCCGAAGGTATATTCGTCCATTTCATCTATCTTATCTCTGATATAGTTCGTCGAGCCATCAGTGGCTACGAGCTTCAGCCGCTCAACGTCAAGCGCACTGTCAAGCTCTTCTATCTCCTCTGTGCGGACGAGCTCGAAAAGCTCCTTCGGTGTGCTCTTGCAGTGCCAGTTCTCGTCGATCATTTCAATTGTATCGCGCAGATTCTCCTTGCCGAAAACATAGCGTATAATGACGGTCTCGTTCATACAGTACGCGACAATAACGATGCCGCCCTGCTTTGTTACGCGCACAGCCTCAGACAGCGCTGTGAGTTTATCCTGCTTCGTGTAGAGGTGGTACATCGGACCAAGCACAAGCGTCATATCGAAAGTGTAGTCCGCGAATCGCGACAGGTCGAGGGCATTGCCCTGAATGACTGTGAGGTCTTCATTGCCCGTGAGCTTGCTGTTCAGTACGTCGATATTGTGCTGTATCAGCTCGACAGCCGTTACGGAGTGTCCCTCCTGTGCGAGCGGTATGCTGTAGCGCCCCGTACCCGCGCCGACTTCGAGAATGTGCGCTTTTTCCGTGCCGTTCAGGAAATCATGAATGTACTTCATCGTCGTTATGTACTCGACCTGTCCATGCTTGGAGAGCAGCCGCTCGTCCTCGTTGAAACTGTTGTAATAATTTTCAAGGTAGTCCATATCAAGCATTCCTTACCGCCTTTACAAACGCAGCCATTTTGACTTTATCCTTTACGCCGTCAATTTCGAGAGAACTGCTCGCGTCAACAGCAAAGGGCTCGAAACGTCGTATAGCCTCGCCAACATTTTCGGGCGTAAGACCTCCAGCGAGGAAGTACGGTCTGCCGATATCGGCAATGAGCGAATGGTCGAACGTGCTGCCCGTACCCGTTCCGCTGTCGAGCAGAACATAGTCGGCGGAGCTTGCACGTGCGGCTTCGATATCAGACGCTGACTTTATCGTGAAAGCCTTGATTATCAGCTTATCCGTGTGCTTTCTTAGAGCGGAAATGTACTGCTCGCTCTCGCTCCCGTGGAGCTGTATCACGTCGATACCTTCCGAGAATCTACCGACCAGCGAATCGAGCGGCTCGTTCACGAACACTCCGACGCGCATTATTCCGCTGTCTTTCAGCATAGCCGACAGCGTGATGAACGTGTCATAATCAATCGACCGCCTGAAGCCTCCCGACAGGATAAATCCCGCGTAATCGGGTCGGAGCTCCAGCACCGTGCGAACGTCTGCCTCAGACCTCAGCCCGCAGAGCTTCACGCGCGTCATACTGTCTCTCCCCTCAGTTCGCTGAGCTTTGCCGCGATGTCGGGAGCTCGCATAAGCGCCTCGCCAATTAGTACGGCGTCCGCTCCGACAGCTTCGAGCCGTGCCGTGTCCTCGCGGGAGCTCACACCGCTCTCGGAGACGAACAGAACTCCGTCGGGGACGAGCTCGCGCAGACGGCGGCTGTTGTCGGTGTTGACGGTGAAATCAGCAAGATTGCGGTTGTTCACACCGATGATACGAGCTCCGACGGAAACCGCCGTCCTGACCTCATTCTCATCGTGAGCCTCAACGAGCGCGGAGAGCCCCAACTCGTCGCAAACACCGATATATCGCTCTATCTGCTCGACCGGAAGTATGGAGCATATCAGCAGTACAGCCTTAGCTCCGAGCGTTTTTGCCTCGTATATCATATACTCATCGACCGTGAAATCCTTGCGCAGGCAGGATGTTTTCACAGCGGCGGCTATCTCGCGGAGGTAGTCGCTGCTGCCGAGGAACCACTTGGGCTCGGTCAGCACGGATATGCAGTCCGCACCCGACGCCTCATACTGCCTTGCAATGTCGAGATACGGGAAATCCTCGGCGATAATGCCCTTTGACGGGCTTGCCTTCTTGCACTCGCAGATGAAGGAAAGCCCCTTCTTTGCGAGCGCCTTCTCGAACTCAAATCCGCCCTTGGGAAGAGCAAGAGCCCGCGCCTTCATCTCATCGGCTGAAACCGCCTGTTTGGCGGTTTCAACGCGCTCTCTTGCGTGCTCTGCGAGCTTGTCAAGTATTGTCATAACTGCTCCTTATCTGTTGGAAACCTCTCTTGCCTTTTCCAGTGTTGAATAAGCGGCGCCCGAATCTATAAGCTCAGCCGCAAGCTTTATGCCGTCTGCGATGCAGTCAGCCTTCTCGGCTACGCAGAGTGCAGCGCCCGCATTGAGCAGTACAGCCTCGCGCTTGGGACCTCTGTCCTTGCCGTTGAGGATATTGCGTGTAATCTCCGCATTCTCAGCAGGTGTACCGCCGCGGATATCGTCATGTGTACCGCCTGTAAGACCAAACTGCTCGGGCGATATCGAATAGCTCTTGAACCAGCCGTCCTTGAACTCGCAAACCTTCGTCGGAGCAGCGATTGAGACCTCGTCGAGCTTATCCGTTCCGTGTACGACCATTCCACGCTTTACGCCGAGGTTCAAAAGCACCTGTGCAAG
>CAMHBN010000224.1 GCA_946183385.1 uncultured Ruminococcus sp. | reverse complement strand
TAAAGCGCGTGGACATATCGAGTATGACCTTCTTGCCCTGAGGCTTGTGGTTGAAGTGGTTGGACAGAAGTCTGCACGCGAGCTGTCCCGAATAGTTGAACGGACGCTCAACGGAAGTCAGCTCAATGCGGAAATTATGGTTGTTGTAGGTGTTGTCAAAGCCCGAAACGGCTATCTCCTCGGGGACCTTATATCCCGCCTCAAACAGACGGCTGACAGCAGTTGCCGCCATGACGTCATTTGCGCATATAACAGCCTCGGGCATATATTTATTGTGCTTGAGGAAATATTCGATAGCGGCTTTTCCCGCAGGAGCGCGAAAATCGCCGTAGTATATTCTATCCTCGTCAATGGACAGACCGTTCTCCCCGAGCACCTCGAGGAAGGCGCTGAGTCTGTCCTGACTCTCGGGATTCTCCTTCGGACCCGATATATAGTTGAACTTGGTGAAGCCGTGCACCTTTATGAAGTGCTCGGTTATCTTGCGCATAGCGGTCTTGTTGTCGATGCCGATGTAGTACATATCCTCGACGTTGTCGTCTATGCTGACGGCAGGAATACCCGCTTCGCGGATACGGCTGCGGATATTCTCGACTACGCGCTTGTCGTCGATTGTATTGGTGAGAAGTATCGCACCGTCAAATGTTGAGAAATCGGGCAGGCGGAAAATATTATACTCGCCGTAGTCGTGGTTAAGATTGCCCATAGTTCCGCTGAACGAGGCAAACATAACGAGGTCGAGCATACACTCCTCTGCCGCGGATTCGATGCCGTGAAGGATAGTGCTCTGATAGCTCTCGTCTATTCCGGCGACTATGACTGCGACTTTGTATTTCTTCATATCAGACACACTTCCTTTCCAATAATATCAGCATTAGCAATATACATATATTTTACACTAAAACTAAAAAAAAATCAATACTTTTTCATTATAATATTCATTAGTAAAATTAACCTTTCGTTCACACATATTTACGCGCAGTATATATCGCCGGTATATTTACAATTTGTTCAATCATTTCACAACTGCTCATATTCTAAAATTTTCTGCGGGAGCGGTGTGAAATACTGTCAGACTGACGAAAATCGAGCTTTCACTATGTGCGTTGTTGACAAATCACAAAAAAATGGTATACTTAATTATAGCAGAACACGAAATTCTTACTGCGGAGGTATAAAAATGAAAAACATCTGGCACAACATTAGTCCCAAAAGGATTAGTCCGGAAAGTTTTTACGCGGTCATCGAGATCGGCAAGGGCAGCAAGATAAAGTATGAACTCGACAAGGACACAGGCTATATCAAAATGGACCGTATCCTTCATACTTCTACCCACTATCCAGCCAATTACGGCTTTATCCCGCGTACCTACTCCGACGATAAGGACCCGCTCGACGTTCTCGTACTCTGCTCCGAAACGCTTATGCCGCTCACTCTCGTTGAGTGCTACCCTATCGGAGTTATACGTATGCTCGACAACGGTCACCATGACGACAAGATAATCGCTGTTCCGTTCGATGACCCCAACTACAATATGTATATGGACATCGACCAGCTTCCCAAGCACATCTTCGACGAGATGACCCACTTCTTCACCGTATACAAGGAGCTTGAAAACAAAACGACAGTTGTCAATGAAGTTGACCATGCCGACGTTGCGAAACAGATAATCGCCGGCGATATAGAAAACTATATCGAAAACTTCTGCAAGTGATCATTCAACGACGTTAAACGAAAGGAATTTTTTATGACTGCTTCAAGTGAAAATTTATTCAGCAGCGAATCAAGTGCTGCACCTATCGGAATCATCGCAATGAACAGCGTTACCGAGCTCGGTAACAAGATCGACGGATACCTCACCAACTGGTCCAAGCTCGCAGGCTACGAGACCGACAGCTTCCTCATCGAGTGTGAGTGTCCCCGCTTCTCGTCGGGCGACGGAAAGGGACTCATCAAGTCCACCGTCCGCGGCATCGACCTGTTCATCATCGTAGACGTCGGAAATTACAGCATAAAGTATGACTACTTCGGAATGCAGAACGCTATGTCCCCCGATGACCATTTTCAGGATCTGAAGCGTATCATTCAGGCGGCAAGCGGCAAGGCTCACCGCATAACAGTTATAATGCCTACTCTCTACGGTGGCAGACAGCACCGCAGAAACTACCGCGAGTCACTCGACTGTGCGTGCGCTCTTCAGGAGCTCGAGGCTATGGGCGTATCAAATATCGTTACCTTCGACGCTCACGACCCGCGCGTGCAGAACGCTGTACCGCTCATGGGCTTCGACAACGTAATGCCCACATATCAGGTGCTCAAGGCTATGCTCAAGGAGATAAAGGACATCGACCTCTCCAAGGAGAAGTTCATGATAGTATCTCCCGACGAGGGCGCTCTCAACAGAAATATGTACTACGCCTCCGTTCTCGGAGTTGACATGGGTATGTTCTACAAGCGCCGCGACTACTCTCAGATAATCAACGGCAGAAATCCCATCGTTGCTCACGAGTACATCGGTAATCCCGTAGAGGGCAAGGACATCTTCGTTGCCGACGATATCATCTCCTCGGGTGAGTCAATGCTCGACCTTGCGTACAACCTCAAGAAGAAGAACGCGGGAAGGATTTTCACTTACGCAACCTACGCCATCTTCACAAACGGTCTTGACAAGTTCGACAAGGCTTACGAGGACGGCATAATCGACGGCGTATTCGGCACCAACCTCACATACAGGACTCCCGAGCTGCTCAGCAGACCGTGGTTCCACGACGTTGACGTCTCCAAGTACATCGCATACTTCATCGAGGCTATCAACCACGACGTTTCTATCAGCAAAATAATCGACCCCCACACCAAGATAGAGACACTCCTCAAGAAGTACGGAATCAAGTAATAACAAAGGGACTGCAAAGCAGTCCCTTTTCTGTTATCAAAAATCAAACCATAAAAACGGTCTCCGCTCGGGAGACCGTTTCTGTTTCCGTTCAGCTTGATCAAGCCTTGTTTACGCTGCCGAAGAGCTCCATCTTCTCCTTGACCTTAGCCTTGATAGCCTCAAAGCCGGGTGCGAGAAGCTTTCTGGGATCGAAGCCCTTGCCCTGCTGGTCCTTGCCAGCCTCTATGTAGCCTCTTGTAGCCTCTGCGAATACGAGCTGGCACTCTGTGTTAACGTTGATCTTTGCAACACCGAGTGAGATAGCCTTCTTGATCATATCGTCGGGGATACCTGTACCACCGTGGAGAACGAGAGGCATCTCGCCTACTGTCTTGTTGATCTCCTCGAGAGTCTCAAAGCTGAGCCCCTCCCAGTTTGAGGGATATACGCCGTGGATGTTGCCGATACCTGCTGCGAGGAAGTCAACGCCGAGGTCAGCGATCATCTTGCACTCCTTGGGGTCAGCGCACTCGCCCTTGCCGATAACGCCGTCCTCTTCGCCGCCGATAGCGCCTACCTCAGCCTCGATTGAAAGACCGAGACCGTGAGCAACGTTTACGAGCTCTGTTGTCTTGGCAACGTTCTCGTCGATGGGGAAGTGTGAACCGTCGAACATTATAGATGTAAAGCCTGCCTTGATGCACTTGTAGCAGCCCTCATAGGAGCCGTGGTCAAGGTGAAGGGCAACGGGAACAGTGATACCGAGAGACTTGTCCATAGCTGCGACCATAGCTGCAACCGTCTCAAAGCCTGTCATATACTTGCCTGCACCCTCGGAAACGCCGAGAATTACGGGAGAATTGAGCTCCTGAGCAGTGAGAAGGATAGCCTTTGTCCACTCGAGGT
>CAMHBN010000223.1 GCA_946183385.1 uncultured Ruminococcus sp. | reverse complement strand
CCCTTTGACAGGTTGCGAAGCAGAGTTACGAGAGCCGCGGGCACCTGCTTGGCGTCGAGGCTTACTGACACGACCTCCTTCATCGCATCGTGGAGCTTTTCACGCAGGTCGAAGTTCTCTCGGAGACGTTTCAGCATTTTCTGCGCGAGGAAGTCGAAGAGGTTGAGCTCCGGACAGAATTCCTGCAATACACCTTCAATGGTAATAAGACTGCGCACAAGCATGGTAAATCTGCTCGGCATAGTTATATTATGCTTCGCGAGGATATTTTTTAGGTCGGCGAGCAGGTCGCCCATATCCATTCCCGCAAGGTCTTTGGTCGACATATAGCGCTCGATGAGGTAGTCGATATCCTCGATCATTTTCGGCTTGTTTATCTCGGAGTTTGCAACTCCCATGGAAAGGATGATAGTGCAGACCCTGTCAGAATCCTTTTGCAGCAGAGCAAGGACGATATCCTCTATCATAGAAATATCGAGCTCGTTTATCTGACCTATCATGCCGAAGTCTATCCAGTAGGGGACGCCGTGACTGAGCATAATATTGCCCTGATGAGGGTCGCCGTGGAATATACCCACATCAAGAACCTGATGGATATAGTTTTCGATGATAGCCTTGCCGACGCGTTCGTGGTCGATTCCCTCCGCGTCGATCTTATCGGTCTTTTCAAGCGAGTAGCCGTCAACGAAGGTCTGCGTGAGGATACGCTCGGTCGTGAGCTCGTCTATTATTTCAGGACATGAAACCTTGTACTGGTCTTCGATGCATAGTTTTCGGAAGGTACGTGTATGCTCTGCTTCAACGCGAAAGTCGAGCTCATCCTCCGTGACCTTTTCGAGTTGTTCTATCGCAGACTTAAAGTCAACGATCTTATTTCCGTTTTCAGTCTCGGTGACAACGTTCACCACAGCTGCAAATTTTTTCAGCAGAACGAAGTCCTTGCGGACGGTGTCGGCGATATACGGGCGCTGAACCTTTGTTACAACCCGCGTACCGTCTTTGAGAACACCGTAATGTGCTTGTGCAATAGAAGCTGACCCGAGCGGCTCGTCGCGGAACTCAGAGAATATCTCGTCTATCTTTTTGCCGGTTTCCTGCTCGATTACAGCGCGTACAGTCTCCGCTTCGAGCGGACGCACGTTTGTACGAAGCTTTTGCAGCTCCTTGCAGTAGCTCTCGGGGAGGATATCCGTTCTGCTCGACATTATCTGTCCGAGCTTGACATAAGTGGGACCGAGGTCCTCGAGGGTGGTGCGCATCTCCTCGGGAGTGAAACCGTCGGCGTAGAAGTTGTGCCGCGTGAATACGGCGAGGATCTCAGTGCTTCTGAGGTTGCGGAGCTTTCCGAGCTTCTCGTTACTCATACAGATACGCCTCCCTCAGACCCTGACGGGAAACAGCCATATCAGCCTCAGGGTGCTGATAAGCGAGCAGCTCATCATAACGCCGCCCGTGACCTGCATAAGGACTTCTTCGGTGCGCATACGCGGCTCGACAAAGATGAAGATGCCGAAAGCGAGCAGAGCCAGAGACAGCGGCACCATTATCCACCAGCCCTTTCTGTGGGAGCGCTTGGCGTAGATGATGGCGTGGAAAATGCCATATAGTCCGACCAGTATCGGCACAATGCCGACAACGTATGAAAGCAGCTCCATAAACATCCTGTCGTAGCACCAAAGCGCGATACCGAGTATACCGGACACAAGTCCGAGGCAAAGCTGAGCGTATCTCATAATAACCTTGGAGCTGCCGATGAATGAGAATATTGAGTACACGCTTGTAACGAGCAGCCCGAAGCCAAGTCCCGCACTGAGGAAGGGTATGTACTCATAAGGCAGCAGCAGGAGCAGAAGTCCCGCAAACATAAGGACTATCGAAGTCATAATGACGCTTCGTTTGATTTTGTCTAATTCCTTGAAAAGCATAAGCGCCTCCGAATAGTGAAATATATACATATTATACCACGTACTGAGACAAATTTCAATTAAAAACTGATATTTTTCGATAAAATAAAAAAATATAAAGAGGATTATTCATCGGCAATGGTTAAATAAATAAAATTTAATGGAATTGGTTGCAAATGAGTTTCAAATATGGTAAAATATAAAAGATGTCCCAATAGCTCAGTAGGATAGAGCGACTGCCTCCTAAGCAGTAGGCCGGAGGTTCGACTCCTCTTTGGGACGCCAGCGCCAAGCGGGCGCGCGCAGTTCGCGTTTCACTTCTTGTGGAACGCGAATTTTTTTTCGCGCATAATACAGTGATGAAACGGAAATTTTTCCGATTTTTGAGGGCGCGGGCAGTTCGCGGTTCAGTTTTTCTGGTCCGCGATTTTTTATTTCCTGTACTTGCTATTTATAATATTATATGTTATAATAAAAATAAGTTTTTTCAGGAGTTGATAGCAATGGCGACCGCTTGGGTCACAACAGCTCATACAGCCGTTGACACTATACAGGAGCAGGTGAACAACGCCTCCGATTTTATGTCGAAAACGGGCGGATATATCATAGAATTCCTGCCTCTCGTAGTGGCGGCGCTTTTAATAATTATCATCGGCTACATCATCACGAAGCTGATAACAAAGATAATCGACCGCGCGATGAAGCGCTCGAAGATAGAGGTCGGAGCGAAGAACTTCCTGCTCTCGGTCATAAGGATATTGCTTTATACGGTAGTGCTGATAATGGCTCTGTCGGTGCTGAAGGTACCGATATCGTCTATTATCACGATACTCGGTGCGGCAGGACTTGCCGTCAGCCTTGCATTGCAGACCTGCCTGTCCAATCTCGCAGGCGGCTTCATAATCCTCTTCTCGAAGCCATTCGTAGCGGGTGACATTATCGAATTTGACAACACAGTCGGTACAGTCCGTGCGATAAGCATACTTTACACCAAGCTCGACACCTTCGACGGAAAGACCGCATTTATCCCTAACGGCAAGGTCTCGGATGCAAAGCTGATAAACTACACCGAGAGTCCGCTGCGCCGGATCGACCTCACCTTCCCGATAAGCTACGGCGAGGACTTCACCAAGGCTCAGGGGATCATCGGAGAGGTCATCAATTCTCTGCCGCTCATACAGTCGATACCCTGTCCTATTGTGAGAATGGGACGCCACGGCGAAAGCTCGATAGAGATAGACGCTCTCGTATGGGTCAGGAATGCCGACTACATATCCACGAGATACGACCTGCTCGAAAAAGTCAAGGCAGCATTTGACGAGAACGGCATAGAGATACCGTACAGTCAGCTTGACGTACATATAAAATAAAACGGAGACATTATGGAAGAGAAAAAGAAAGAACAAAAGAAAAAGCTGAGGATCCGCTGGTGGCATATCTGCCTTGTATTAGCAGCTCTATTGGTTATATGGTGGTTCAACAACTACACGATAAACACGAACAAGAACGCTTACGTGACCGAGAAAGTTGACTCTCGTTTCCGCGTAGCGATAATAAGTGACCTCCACTACCATGAGGGTGGTATAAGCGGCGAGAAGGTACTCGACAAGATAAGCGCCGCCGACCCTGATATGGTGTTCGTCCTCGGAGATATGTATACGACAGGAAGCTCGGATGAAGTCATGGCAGCCGCTGCGAAGTCTGTCATCAGTATTGCCGCGGAGGGCTATCCCACGTACTTTGTCAGCGGCGAGCACGATACGGACAAGAGCTACCTGAACCTCCTTGAAAACTCGGGTGTCAACGTTATGAACTACAAGAGCGAGACCATAGAAGTTAAGGGAAACAGGGTACAGCTAATTGGCATCGACAACGTCTACTATTC
>CAMHBN010000222.1 GCA_946183385.1 uncultured Ruminococcus sp. | reverse complement strand
ATGCCGACGATCTCTGCCTTGGGATTCCGCTTGCCCACAGCGATGCCCAGCGCTCCGCTGCCGCAGCCCACGTCCAGGCATTTACCGCCTTCCGGCAGTTTCACACAGGCTGCGGTGCCTTCAATAATAACGCTTCCGACAACAGCGACAGCGTTCCCACATACGCACAGGCTCCCACAGAGGAGACCAAGGACTGCTGCAAGGGCAAGGACAAGGACTGCTGCTCCGAGCCCGCCGACTGCTGCGGAGATGACGCGGCTGAGGTGCTCGGCAAGCCCGAAAAGACAGACATCAACATTGGCTATCTCAATTCTACGGCGCATCTGCTCGCGTTCGTAGCGTCCGAGGAGGGCTACTTCAAAGAAGAGGGGCTCAACGTTACGCTCACCCAGTTCTCGAGCGCGGCTGAGCTCGTCAACGGACTTGAATCCGAAAAGCTTGACGTAGCCTTCATCGGTTCGGTTCCCACGCTCACATTCGAGAGTCAGGGACATGAGATATCCGTTTTCGGCGGAGCTATGACGAACGGTCACGGCTACGTCATAAAGTCCGAATTCGCTGACAAGGACGAGGCAGGCGTGGAAGTCCTCAAGGGCAGGAACGTCGCCTCAGTCAAGAACAGCGTACAGGACGCGGAGCTCCAGATACTGCTCCGTGACGCAGGCATCGAGATTGGCGAGGGCGACGACAAGGTCAACATCGTCTACTTCGACAGCCAGAAGGACGCTTACGCGGCTCTGCTGAACAGCTCGATAGACGCGGCTTCCGTTTACTCGCCCTATGCTTCGCTCGCTAAGTCTCAGGGCTATAAGGTCGTTTACTACTGCGCTCACGAGGAGGCTCTGAAAAATCAGCCCTGCTGCCGTCAGGTCGCAAGGACAGCGGCTCTCGATGAGAATCCCAACACCTACACCGCTATAGAGCGTGCTTTCATCAAGGCGTACCACTTCACTCAGACAGACCACGACAAGACCATCAAGGACGTCAAGAAGTACATCGACATCGACGAGGACTTCATCGACACCGAGGTCTACGGCGGCTACAGCGTTTCAAGCCCCGACCCCGACAAGAAGGGTACTGTCACACTGAAGGAGACTATCGTCGAGCTCGGCTACACCGACGACTTCGACATCGAGCCTCACTACAACACAGACATCTACAAAAAGGCGCTCGACAGCATTATCGCTGAGAGCTCCGATGACATATACACATCGTTAAAGGAGCATTTTGATGACTACGAATAAGATAGAGATAAATGGACTCTCCGTCAACTACATCGACAACAAGCGCAGCTTCAACGCTCTCCACGACGTTTCCTTCGGCGTGGGCAGAGGCGAGTTCGTAAGCGTTATCGGTGCGAGCGGCTGCGGCAAGTCTACGCTCCTGAGCGTGCTTGAAGGGCTTTACGCTCCCGCGGGCGGCTCGGTGCAGATAGACGGCAAGGAGCTCCACGGTACGGGCTCGGAGCGAGGAGTGGTCTTCCAGCACTACTCCCTCTTCCCGTGGATGACCACAAAGAAGAACATAGAGTTCGGCATAAAGCAGACTCACCACGACATAAAGCGCCGCGAGCGCTCTAAGCTGGCGGACGAATTCCTCACGAAGGTGGGACTTGCGGAAGCAGGAAGCAAGTACCCCTCACAGCTCTCGGGCGGTATGCAGCAGAGAGCCGCTATCGCAAGAGCTCTCGCTATGGACACGGAGATCCTCCTCATGGATGAGCCTTTCAGCGCGATAGACCCCAAGAACCGCATTATCCTCCAGGAGCTCCTGCTCTCGCTCTGGGAGGGCGACGGCTCCGAGGAGCGCAAGACAGTCGTTTTCGTTACCCACGACATCGACGAGGCTATACTGCTCTCGGATAAGATAGTAGTCCTCACGGCTCACCCCGGTACGGTAAATGAGGTAGTGAACGTTCCGTTCGAGCGTCCGAGAAACCGCGCAGAGCTCGTAGGTACGCAGGAGTACGGCAGATTCCGCAACAGGCTCCTCTCCCTCCTCAATACAGACATTGCCGAGCGTATCGGCGGAGATGAGGTGGTACTATGACGATAGCAAAGCGCTACCTCAGAGTGGTGCACGTGCTCTTCATCGCACTGCTGCTGATACAGCTCCTGCCCGACAAGTCCACCAAGGACGTGTTCACGGGCTCGCTCATAGCATTCGCTGTGGCGGCTGAGGCTGCAGTCCTCATCATATCGTCTTTCGTCAAGAAGGAGGAGAGCCTCAAGCTCGTCGTGGACATCGCAGGCTTCATATTCGTTGTGCTCGGTATCTGGTCGCTCGCAACGGCGAAGTTCAATATCCTCAACGACCTGCTCTTCCCCGCTCCCGGCAAGGTGATACACCAGTTCGCGGAGGACAAGTCCACGATAGTCACCAACATCGAGAGCTCGCTCGGTACCACGATAAAGGGCTTCCTGATAGCTGTCATCGTGGCTGTTCCGCTCGGACTCTTCATCGGCTGGAGCGCTCGCATAGGCAGTGCCGCGACCTACATAACCAAGTTTTTCAGCTCGATACCTCCGATAGTGTATATCCCATACGGTATCGCACTTTTACCGTCTTTCAAGTCTGTATCAGTATTTGTTATATTCCTCGCGACCTTCTGGCCTGTTTTCGCGGGAACGATGAGCGGCGTGCTCGGTGTGGACAAGAAGATAATAGACTCGGCAAAGGTGCTCAACGTCAGCAAGCCCGAAATGCTGTTCCGCGTTATTCTGCCTGCGTCATTGCAGCAGATATTCCTCGGCTGCAATCAGGGTCTGAGCGTGTCGTTCATACTCCTCACATCGGCGGAGATGATCGGCGCCCGCGACGGAATGGGCTACTACGTGAAGTATTACTCCGACTTCGGAGACTACACCCGCACGATTACGGGACTCCTCGTCATCGGCATAGTTGTCATCGCCGTGACCTTCCTGTTCAACAAGCTCCAGAACCATCTTTTAAGATGGAAGAGGTAAATATGGATTATAAGATGATAAAGCCAAAGAGCGACAGATGTACGTTCTTTGGTTTTTTCTTGTCTGAAAGGAGGTATATTTGCAGGGGCGGCGTTTCGCCTCACCTATACTTGCAAAATCTACAAAGACTATGTAAATTATAGGGCAATTCTATAACTATTGCCGAATATAGTCGCAGACTATTGACAATACCTCGGTTATATGCTATAATTCATACAGTTCCGATAGGAATACAGTGAATTAACCGAAGGGAGTGCTGAACATGAGAATGAATATGTGTTGCTGTTGTATGTTTAATATGAAAGCTATGCGTATTCTGCGTGCTTGTGCTCAGCGATGTTGCGCCTTCTCTTAAACATCAGTGAGTGTACTTTTATGCGTGGAGTGCGTCGGCGTTCCGCGCATTTTTATTTTTGGAGGAGCTTATGGTCAATGAAAGAGAAAGCGTTACCGCTAAGATATGCGCGTTCGTGAGAGCGTGGCACTCGAACAGGTCACGCCGTAAAATATTCGACGACTACCTCGCCTACGACTTTATGGGCAAGGAAGAGTACGACACAATATATGATATGATAAAGAGCGGGCTTGACGGCTCGCAAAGCCTCTCCCGCGAGGACGCCGAACAGATAATCGGCGAATACTTTGCTCCCATACCGCTGTCGAGGATACACTTCAACGAGAGCAGGCTCGCGGACTTCGCAGAGGCAAACGGGAAAGTACAGTACATGATATGCGGCGCGGGCTCGGACACCTTCTCCTTCCGCAACGGCAACGAGAACATCGAGATATTCGAGATAGACCACCCCGACACCCAGCGCTACAAGCTCGAAAAGATAAGAGAGCTTGAATGGAATATCCGTCCCAATGTACACTATATCC
>CAMHBN010000221.1 GCA_946183385.1 uncultured Ruminococcus sp. | reverse complement strand
GCCGGCGTTCGAATGGTGACCGCCGCCGCCGAGCCGTTCAAGGATGACCTGAACGTTCACCGTGCCGTCGCTTCTCGCGGATACCGTATATAACGGATCGGGTCCGTTCGGAGTTTTGAGCCTGCACACCGCGAACGAGGCGTGTACGCCTTTTATCCTCATTATCGTTTCAGCGACGCGAGCCGCCGTGGCGGGCTCGGTTATGGGTACCTGGTCGGAGCCGGTACAGATATAAAATCCCTCCTTGACCTGACGCATCGTGCTTTCTATCTTCAGCTCGGTCATGAAATCGTCGCGGTCGAGATTGAAGTACTCGGTCGATACCGAAGAATCGGCGCCCTCTCTGCGCAGGTACTGCGCCGCGGCGTATGTTCCGGCGCCGCAGTCGCGTGTGAAATTGTTCGTGTCGAGCTGCATGCCGGCAAGAAGCAGGTTTGCCTCGTCAGGCGTGATTATACCGGCGGGAGCGATCTGTTCTATCATCTGGGAAACGATCTCGGAAGCGGATGAAGCCGAAGGCTCGATATACGTTATTTCGGGATCGAACGGCATATCGCTCGAGGCGCGTCTGTGGTGGTCTATTATGATTATCTTAGAGACCTGCTCGGTGAGCTTCGGATATTCGAATATGAAAGGATTGTTCACGTCGACGATGAAGAGCAGAGAATCGCTCTCTATCATATCGAAGCTGTCGCTCATACCGTAGCGCGTAACCATAGCGCGTGCGAGCTTTGTAGCCTGCTCGATATCGTTGGAAGCGCCGCTGGTGCAGCTGTTGAAGATGAGCTCCTCCGCAGAGCGACCGCCCGTGAGGGTAGCGATACGCGCGAGAGCCTCCTCCTTGGTGAGCAGGAACTTCTCGCCCTCGTCAACCTGCATGGTATAGCCGAGAGCACCGCTGGTACGCGGAATAATGGTTATCTTATGTACGGGAGCTGCGTCCTTCTGCTTAGCCGCAACGAGCGCGTGACCAATTTCGTGGTAAGCGATGATCTCCTTCTCCTTCTGCGAGATGACCGCATTCTTGCGCTGATAGCCCGCAATAACGACCTCAACGCTCTCTTCGAGGTCGGACTGGTTGACGAGGCTCCTGCCGTTTCTGACGGCTCTGAGCGCCGCCTCGTTGATGATGTTGGCGAGCTCCGCACCCGAGGCACCCGCCGTAGCGCGCGCAATGGCGTTGAAGTCGATATTCTCCTCCATCTTGACCTTCTTTGCGTGGACTTGAAGTATAGCCTCACGTCCCGCAAGGTCGGGGAGCTCCGCAGGGATACGCCTGTCGAATCGACCCGGACGGAGCAGGGCAGGGTCGAGCGATTCGGGACGGTTAGTCGCCGCGAGGATAACAACGCCTTTTTTGCCGTCGAATCCGTCCATCTCGGTGAGCAGCTGATTGAGCGTCTGCTCGCGCTCGTCATTGCCGCCGAGGTTGCCGTCGCGCTTCTTACCGATTGTATCGATCTCGTCGATGAACACGATACAGGGAGCCTTTTCATTTGCCTGCTTGAACAGGTCACGAACCTTGGCCGCGCCCATACCTACGAACATCTCCACGAACTCCGAGCCTGAAATTGAGAAGAACGGCACTTCCGCCTCGCCCGCGACAGCCTGTGCGAGCAGTGTCTTACCTGTACCGGGAGGTCCCACAAGGAGCGCACCCTTGGGCAGGTCAGCGCCGATGTCGGCGTATTTGCTTGGATTATGCAGGAAATCTACTATCTCCTCAAGAGCCTCCTTAGCCTCGTCCTGACCTGCAACATCGTCGAAGGTCTTACCTGTCTGAGCCTTTACGTATATCTTGGCATTGCTCTTGCCGAAGGACATCGCATTGCCGCCGAGGTGCTTAGCCATACCCTTGAAGAGCACGTTCCACAGCACGATAAGTATCACGATGGGGAGCACCCAGCTCACGAGGAAGTTCACGAGCAGGCTGTTCTCCTCGAAGCTCTCGTTGAAGATTATCTCGCCGTGCTCATGCAGACGCGATACAAGGTCGGGGTCCTCCATCTTGCTTGTGGAGTAGAGCTGCTTGTGCCCCTCCTCATCAACGACCTCGAAGCGAATCTCATTGCTTTCGATTTTTACCTGTGTAACGCTTCCCTCGTCGACCTTATTGAGGAAGAAGCTGTAATTGGTCTCCTTGGTCTGAGCGCGGGTCTGAGCCTTGCTCAGGGCGGGCATAATGATAGCGTTCAGAACCAGCAGACCTATCATGGAAAAGACTAAAAAGCCTATAATACGTTTTATATAGTTCTTATCATCTTTCATTGAAACAACTCCTTTTCGATGATATGACAAAATTATAACATATATCGCCGAAAAAAACAACAGGTAAAATGTGATAAAAGTGAAAACTGCGTGAAACAGGCAAGAGGACAAAAAAAGGGCTCTCATGTCCGAGAGCCCCTAACTTTTGTACAAGTTTTGTTTTTATAGGTATTTACTGATTATGAAAAATAATTTCTGATACCGTCACCGTAGAAGCTCAGGTAACCCTGAGTGAACGATTCGGGCTCATTGAAGTAAAGATTTACAGCATTCTTGACGCTATCGGTAACATGAGCTGAGTAAGTACCGAGGTAAACATAGCTCGAAGAACCGCTGAACTGATAGGGCTGAGTAAGAACGCCTTCAATGGTGTTGGGGAATCTCGAGTTGTATACTCGGTTCATGATGACCTCAACTACCTTAGCCTTGTCGTACTCATCTATCCAGCTGCAACCGGCCTCGTGAGCAACTGCGTTACATAAGATGATGTATTCAGCGTCAGTGATGGGGAGTGAAGGTGTTTCATCGACTGTTACTTCAACTTCAACTTCAGCCTCTGTGGGAGCTTCCGTAACTGCCTCTGTGACAGGCTCGGTTACTTCTTCTTCCGTAGGAGCTTCTGTTATAGCTTCTGTAACGGGTGCAACGTAAACAACTTCAGTAGTAGGAGCTTCTGTCTCGGGCTCTGTAGGAGCTGTCTCAGCCTCTGTATAGGCTTCCTCAGCGGGAGCAGGAGCAGGAGCAGGGGTCTCGTTCTTGTCTTCGGACTTCGTGATCAGTGAAGCTACCGAAGCGGTCGCAGACCCGATATTTACGTTTTTGTTAGCGGCGTTAGCCTTAGTGGTCGTATTGAACTTTCTGCTTGTTGTGGTGGCGGTTGTTCTGATAGAAGTTACTGCAGCTACATTTGCCAATTCTTCGCTTTTGACTTCGTAGATGTTTTCAACATCATGGCTCGGAGCGACTTGACTCACGATGGGTGCTGTTGCATACACACCGAAGAGTCCGCCAAAAATGCAAGTGGATACGCCTCCGACGATGATCGCTGCAACTTTAGCTTTTCTCATAAACTCTTCCTTTCCTCGAAAAGCATTTCGTTATTTTCGTCCGACTCGCGGACTGTGATAATACTACCACATTTGGCTTGAAATAGCAACACTTTTGAATTTTTTTCCATTTTAGCCACAAAAGAAGCCCTGATATAATGTTGAATCAGGGCAAAATGTCACATATTAAATGAACTAATTATGAACGTCAATTTTACAAAGTATGAACAAAACAAAATAGATAACAACAAAATATTACAAAATCGTAACATTGAGAGCCTATATATCATATAACGATTTGTATAAATCGCTCTGGAAACTACCATTAGCAACAAAAGCTCACGTTTTGGTTTGTGCAAACTGCTGTAAAATGCACTCTATCATTGTACAAGTGGTATTTTGCAATATTGTGTCAATTGTTATCACAGTGTAACTTTTAAGTTTACAATTGCTCATAATTGCAAAGAAAATGCAAAGGAGCAAAATGGGCTTATTTTGTTCATAAAATAGCCTTTTTGACTAATTCATATTT
>CAMHBN010000220.1 GCA_946183385.1 uncultured Ruminococcus sp. | reverse complement strand
GATGTACCTCTGCGCGACCATCGCCGCCAAGAACCACCTCATGGTGCTCTTCCACGGCTGTACCATTCCCCGCGGTGAGAGCCGCACATTCCCGAATATAGTCTCATTCGAGGCTGTAAACGGCACCGAGTATTACAAGTGGTTCGACCGCCCGTCGCTTGCGAACCGCGTATCCTACACATTTACGCGAAACGTTGTCGGCTCGGCGGACTTCACTCCCACTGGCATACCCGTGTACGGCATAAAGGCAACAGCGGGCTTCGCGCTTGCGGACGTTGTCACAATTGAGTCGGGCATACAGCACTTCGCTCACTCCGTATACACCTACGAGGGCAATCCCGCGCTCCCTCTGCTCAACGACGTACCCGTCGCGTGGGACGACATGAAGGTGCTCGACGGCTATCCCATGCAGTTCAACGTGACTGCAAGAAGAAGCGCTGACGAGTGGTTCATCGGCTGCTCTACCATGAGCGCCCGCACCGTCGAGATAAAGCTCTCGGAGCTTGTCGGCGACGGAGAGTACAACGCCTACATCTTCGGCGATAACGCCGACGGCAGCGCTCTCGACATCAAGAAGGTCGAGGGACTGACCTCCAAGGACACAATCACGCAGAAGCTTCTCGCTAACGGCGGCTGCGTAATCAAGATAACCAAGAATGAGATGAAGCTCACGACGCCCTACTCCAACTACCGCTTCTACGAGGCTGAGAGCGCAAAGCTCGGCGGCGGCGCTAAGCTGACAACGGGCAAGGACGCCAAGTACAGCTCGGGCAGCGCTTATGTCGGCTACGTCGGCGGAAGCGGCGGCGGCTCGGTCACATTCGAGAATGTCAAGGCTGACAAGGACGGCGAGTATACGCTCCGTATCTACTACATCTCGGGCGAGAAGAGAAGCCTCAAGGTGGACGTGAACGGTCAGTTCGTGACCAAGCTCGACGAGCTGTTCGCGAATTCGGGCGACTGGTCGGGAATCCGTGCAGTCAATGCGAAGGTCAAGCTCAAAGCAGGCAGCAACACCATTAAGCTCTACAACGACGGCGGCAACGCTCCGTCCATCGACCGTATCGCACTCGCGATACCGCTCGCCGAGCTCAAGGGCGACATCAACCTCGACGGCGTAGTCAGCGCGGCTGACCTCGTATGCATGGAGAGATACCTCCTCAAGGCTGAGAAGTTCTCGAAGCAGCAGTTCGAGAAAGCCGACCTCGACGGAGACGGCACTGTAGATACATTCGACCTTATACAGCTCAGAAAGATACTCACTGCATAACAGTTACAGTGAAAAGGGAAATAATACTTTTTTAGAAGGGGCTTGAAGCAAATGAAACTGACAAAGAAAATGTTGTCGGTATGCCTTTCGGCTTGCATGGTACTGCCGCTCGCCTCGGGGATAACCGAGACGAGCACAGTAAAAACAGTCACCAATGCCGCCGAATATGCTTACGACGAGGACATGGTCATGCGCTATACAACAATGGCGGGCAATGTCAACACCAACAACGCGTGGAACAACGACGAGTCGTTCTACAAGGCTCTGCCCGTAGGCAACGGACGTATCGGCGGTATGGTCTACGGCAACTATCCCGACGAGCTCATCGACCTCAACGAGTGTACGGTGTGGAGCTCGGGACCGAGCAACAATAACAAGGATGGCGCGGCTAACAGTCTGAAGCAGGCACAGGACCTCCTCAAAAGCGGCAAGTACAAGGAGGCTAACGACCTCATCGGAAGTAAGATGATAGGCGGCGGTGAAGCCAAGTATCAGATGGTCGGCGGACTGAAGCTCTCATTCGGGCACAAGAACGTCACAAACTATACCCGTCTGCTCGATATGAACGACGCGGTCGCACGCACCGAGTACACATACAACGGCGTGAAGTACCTGCGCGAGACCTTCGTCAGCCATCCCGACCAAGTCATGGTTACGCGTATCACCGCGGACAAGTCGGGCTCGGTATCGCTGAGCCTCGGCTATGAGAACGTCCTCAACGGCGGAGCTTCCGCCGACGGAAACGACACCCTCGTTGCCAACGGTCACGGAAGCGACGACAACTGGGTAAAGGGCGCGGTGTACTTCTCCTCGCGCACCAAGGTCATCCCCGAGAAGGGCACAGTCAGCGCGGGCAACGGCTCGCTGAACGTGTCGGGCGCGGATTCGGTGCTGATACTGACCTCCGTCCGCACGAACTTCGTTGACTACAAGACCTGCAACGGCGACGAAAAGGGCGGCGCCAAGGCTGATATAGCCGCGGCTGAAAAGAAGACCTACGACCAGCTCTACGCAGCTCACAAGGCAGATTATCAGGAGCTCTTCAAGCGCGTGGACGTTGACCTCGGCGGAGACAGCAAGACAGCCAACTCCAAGACCATACCCACGCGTATCAGCGAGTTCGGCAGAACAGACGACCCGAAGATGGTCAAGGTGCTCTACCAGTACGGACGCTACCTCATGATAAGCGCGTCACGCGACGCTCAGCCGATGAATCTGCAGGGTATATGGAACAAGTATTCCTCGCCTGCATGGGGCAGTAAGGCTACCACCAACATAAACTACGAAATGAACTACTGGCCTGCGATGACGACCAACCTCGAGGAGTGCTTCATGCCCTTCGTCGAGAAGGCGATATCAATGCAGGAGAACGGCAACCAGACGGCGCGGGTACACTACGGTATATCCGAGGGCTGGGTGCTCCACCACAACACCGACCTGTGGAACAGAACTGCTCCCATCGACGGCTCGTGGGGACAGTGGCCGGTCGGCGGCGCGTGGGTATCGAATATGCTCTACGACGCCTACCGCTTCAACCAGAATGACAGCTACCTCGAAAAGGTATACCCCACCATCAAGGGCAGCGCGGCTTTCCTCAACCAGCTCATGCAGACCGTCAAGATAGACGGTCAGAACTACTCCGTTATCAACCCGAGTACTTCTCCCGAGCTGAATCTGCCGCCCTACAGCGGTCAGAACGAGGCGTACTGCGACTACGGCGTAACTATGGACAACGGCATCGCCCGCGAGCTCTTCAAGGACGTGACCGAAGCCTCCGAGATACTCGGCACGGACGAGAAGCTCCGCAGCGAGCTCAACGCCAAGCTCACGCTTATCAGACCTGAGATGATAGGCAGCTGGGGACAGATCCAGGAGTGGGCTCACGACTGGGACAACCCCAAGGAGACCCACCGTCACATCTCGCATATGTACGCTCTCTTCCCCGGATTTGAGATAACTCCCACCGACAACCCCACCACCGCAAAGGGCGCGGCGACCTCGCTCAACGGACGCGGCGACAGCGGTACGGGCTGGTCCGAGGGCTGGAAGCTCAACTGCTGGGCTCGACTTGAGGACGGCGAGCACGCCTACAACCTCGTGAAACTCCTCTGCTCGCCCGTAGGAGCCAACGGACGTCTCTACGACAACCTCTGGGACGCTCATCCGCCCTTCCAGATAGACGGAAACTTCGGCTTCACATCGGGCGTTACAGAAATGCTTCTCCAGAGCCACAATGACGTAATATCGCTCCTTCCCGCACTTCCTCAGAAGTGGAACACGGGTCACGCAAACGGTCTCCGCGCACGCGGAAACTTCACGATAAAGGAAATGAGCTGGTCTAACGGCTCGCTCGACGAGGTAGTCATCCTCTCGGGCTCGGGCGGAGTTTGCACCGTTAAATACGCAGGCGCGACTGTCAGCTTCGACACTGAGGCAGGACAGGAATACACGCTCGACGGCTCGCTCGCGATAAGCGGCTCCGACGAGATGCAGAACCTCGCGCTCGGCAAGAAGGTCACAGCCTCGGGCGCTGAGAGCGGCGAGGACGCGGCTCTCGCAGTTGACGGCAAGGACAGCACAAAGTGGGCTCACGACGACGGACTTGGCGGCGAATGGATACAGGTTGACCTCGGC
>CAMHBN010000219.1 GCA_946183385.1 uncultured Ruminococcus sp. | reverse complement strand
CGTCATCATAGTCGAGGACATCATCGACACGGGCAGGACGCTCGCGGACGTGGTTAAGCTGCTGAGATTGAGGAACCCGCTCTCGCTCAGAGTTGTGACGCTCCTCGACAAGCCCGAACGCCGCATAGTGCCATTCGAGGCGGATATGTCGCTGTTCACGATACCCGACCTGTTCGTGATAGGCTACGGTCTCGACTACGGCGAATACTACCGCAATCTCCCCTACATAGCCGAATACGGAGAATAAACAAAGCACCGTTACAAAGGGGGTCCCTTAGCCGATTCGCAGGCTACCGATTTAGTGCCGTAAGTTTACGTCACGGTAACCCGCTCTTCACACTAAGAGAAGCAACCTTAATTGTAACGGTGCTTTTTTCTGAGCTCTGAGCTCTTAATTCTGAGTTCTCATTCTTCCTCGCTCTGAGCAAACTGGCTCTCGTGGCGTGTGAAGAAGTCGGTGCGCGGAGGCAGGAATTTCAGCTTGTGCTGCTCGCCCGTGAAGTACGTGAGCGGCTCAAGGATAGTATCCCACGACCAGATACGCTCATCGACCTCGAGGTACTCGCGGAGCTTCTCGGTGCCGAACGGAGCCATCGGGTGCAGGAGCACGCCCGCGATGCGGATGATATAGAACAGGTTCGCAAGTGCCTGCGCGAGCTCGTCCCTGCTGATCTTTTCGCCGTTTACAGCCTTAGCCATGTACTTGCTGCCGTTGCGGATATAGCTGTCGAGCACATAAGTACACTGGTGGAAAGCGAACTTGGACATATGACGCTCGTATTCGAGGACAGCCTTCTTCGCGTCGGCGACGAACTTCTCCTCGGGAGCAAGGTCGGGCATTATGCCGTCGAACTCCTTCTGCGTGGTGTAGAAGGCGGTGCGTATCATACGGTTGTACACATTCGAGAGGAGCAGACCGTCCTTTACAACGGGGTCGGCGTCATCGGGCTTGGCGTCGGGATTGAACGGCTTGGGCATGAAGCTGACAGAGCGCTGACCGAGACCGAGACCGAGCCAGTGCATACGGAGCTGCTCCGGCGTGTAGTAGTTGAGGAGGTCGTCAGCCATCGGAGGCTTTACAGCTCCCGAGCTCGAAGCCTTCTTGTCGAGGAATAGGATGTGGTGGTTAGCGACGATCACAGGCAGCTGGAGCTCGCCGTCGGGAACATCCGCAGTCTTTGCATCGGCAGCCTGCTGAGCCATCCACATGGCGGGCTCGGCTATTCCGTAGAAGTAGATGTTGTCCTGACCGATAAACTGGTACACGGTCGAATCCTTGCTGCACCAGTAGTTCTTCCACTCGTCGCGGCTCCTGCCCTCGTTTTCGAGGTAGGTCTGCGTGAACGAGATAGGCGCCCACAGCGACTCGGGCCATACCCACACGGTAAGACCTTCAACGCCGTCCATAACGGGCGCGGGAACTCCCCACTCGATGTTGCCCGTGAGGCGGAACGGAACGAGGGTCTTGCCCGTTCTGTAGCGTATGCCGTTCTCCGTGAGTATGCGGCACGCCTCGTCGCAGTCAGAGAGCTTTGCAAACTGTATCGTGAACGATGGCTTCTTGGGTTCCTCGAGGTATTCGTGCGCGGGCATGGAGTCCTTGAGCGAGAAATACTTCTCCTCGAACTCGCGCTTTACATAGATAACAGGCGGCTTGAGGAACTCGTCTATCGTCTTCCAGACAACGGGACGGATATCCTTGCGTTTTTTGAGCTCCTCTACCCAGTCCTTCATCAGCTGCTCGTAGTCGCGGAGCTTGAAGTACCAGTTGGTGACGGGCTTCATCGTGGGAGTCTCGCCCGTGAGTGTGCTTACGGGGTCAACGAGGTTCTCGGGCATATACTGGTGACCGAGGTCGCACTCGTCGGCGTAGCCCTTCTCGGAGGTGCAGCCCTCTACGGGACATTTGCCGATGACCTGTCTGCCGTTGAGGAAGCAGCCTGCCTTCTCGTCGTAGAACTGCATGGTCGTTATCTGATCAAGCTGACCCTTCTTGTGGAGCGAGCTGATGAACCAATCCGTGACCTCGGCGTGTATCTCCTTCGAGCGTCCGAGACCCGAAGCCGCGAACAGATTCGGCGAGATGCCGTAGTCGTCGAGAGTTTTCTGCTGCTTGTCGTGATTGCGCTGAACGAACTCCTCGAGAGTGCCGCTGAATTCGCCGTTCTTGACCTTGACGCGCCAGCCCTCGGCTATGGGCGAGCCATAGCAGTCGGTACCGCCGACGAAGATGACGTTGTCCTTGCCGATACGGTCGCGCATGAAGCGGGCGAATGTGTCCGCGAAGACAAACATACCGCCGACGTGTCCGAAGTGGAGCTCCTTGTTGCCGTAGGGCATACCGCCCGTGATAATGGCTCTCTTCGGGAAGACGGGACGCGGTATCTCGAATGGCTTGTTGTTCTTCTCATTCTTGTCAGACATTTTATATGATTCCTTTCGGTGGATTTTCAGTACATTATATTATATCACACCGCACGCAAAAAAGCAATATCTAATTATTGCAGCGGAAGGGAGAGGTTCTGTAAGGCACGGGACGCCGAGGACGCCGTCCAATACATTAAACTATCAGCTTCAATCTTGACAAAAGAGTCCAACAATGATATAATATTATCAAATTCTCACCCGATAAGGAGACAGCGATGAAAACTGCGGTAATGACAGATACAAACAGCGGAATAACGCTTGAAGAGGGCAAGGCAAACGGCATATTCGTGCTCCCCATGCCCGTAATGATAGACGGCAGGGACTTCATGGAGGAGGTCACCCTCGACCACACAATGCTCTACAAGTCGCTCAACGAGGACAAGGACATCGTGTCCTCACAGCCCTCCCCAGGCGACCTCACGCAGATGTGGGAGGATATCCTCGCTCAGGGCTACGACGAGCTCGTATATATCCCGATGACGAGCGGACTGAGCGGCTCGTGCGCGACGGCAACAGCCCTCTCCGCCGACTACGACGGCAAGGTCATCGTCGTGGACAACCACCGCATATCCATCACCCTGCTCGACTCGGTGTACGATGCGCAGTACATGGCTGAAAACGGAATGACGGGACGGGAGATAAAGGAATATCTCGAGGAGCAGACCTACCAAAATGACATCTATATCACGCTCCACAGCCTCAAGCGCATAATCAAGACAGGACGTATCACTAAGGCAGGCGCGGCGATAGCGACCGTGCTCAACCTCAAACCCGTGCTGAAGATACAGGGCGGCAAGCTCGACGCTTATGCAAAGGTACGCGGCATGGACAACGCCGAGAAGAAGATGTTCGAGGCGGTACACAACGACCTCGCCACCAAATACAAGGACGTCCCGAAGGAGCACCTCAGCATCGGTGCATCGGGCACAATGGAGACGCAGGAGCAGATAGACCGCTGGGTCGGCATGATAAAGGCTGAATTCAAGGGCTATCACGTGACCTACCGTCCGCTGGCGTGCAGTATCGCGAGCCACGTAGGCACGGGCACACAGGGCGTAGCGGCAGGCGTTACGAAGCGTCCGCTGGAGCTCCCTACCGAATAAAAAAGCAAACCGTTATCGGAGAAGATCCGATAACGGTTTTTGTTATACCTGTACATTTTCGGAGCGGCATTTTTGTGCAAGCCTACGAAGTTGAAAAAAACTTTTTCAATAATCAACGGTTTTCCATTGCAAAAACGCCTTTTTCGCACCCCTTACAGAGAGGGCTCGCGGAGATTGCTTCCGTTTTGATGAAACTAAACCGCGCTTACAGCTCGGACAGCGCAAGCTCGATACGAGCTATGCTCTCCTCCTTGCCGAATACCTCCATAAGCTCGGTAGCACCGCCGGGAGTAACTCCGAGGCGCGCGATAGCGATACGTATCGCCCACATAACAGCTCCCGCCTTCTTCTCGGTGGAAGCAGCATACTCCTTCAAAAGCTCGAACAGTGTGTCGTTGTCCCAGCTCTTGGCATTTTTCAGGAGCGGCAGGCAGT
>CAMHBN010000218.1 GCA_946183385.1 uncultured Ruminococcus sp. | reverse complement strand
GACAGCGCCGCGCAGTATCTCGCGCTCGGCTTCGGTCTCAATGCCCTTGTTCACGATGTCGTCGTCGGTGCCGAGCACGTCCGAGAGCAGGAGCTCGTTGCCGTCGTAGTCCACATTGAGCGGCTCGTCGATTGAGAGATCGTTTCGGTACTGCGAGGACTTCCGCAGGAACATCAGTATCTCGTTCTCGATACAGCGCGAGGCATAAGTCGCGAACTTGATGTTCTTGTCGGGGCGGAAAGTGTTCACCGCCTTGATAAGCCCTATCGTGCCGATGGAAACGAGGTCCTCTATGCCTATCCCCGTTGACTCGAACTTCTTCGCTATGTACACGACAAGCCGCAGATTGTGGACGATGAGCTTTTTCCGCGCGGCAGGGTCGTTTGCGGACAAGCCCGCGAACACATCCGCCTCCTCGTCGCGGGTCAGGGGCGGCGGGAGCGTGTCGGGACCGTTCACGTAGTACACCTCCCCGCGCAGGAGCTTTTTCAGCTTCACGACCATTGTTTTCACAATATTCATAGTTCTTCTCCTTTCTATAGCTTCATTATCTTGGGATTGTATATCGCCTTGCCGCCCGTCTCTCCGAGCCCTATCATCACGTCCACGGGCTTTTTTTCGCCTGTTGCGGTGTTGACGACTATGACCTCGTCGGGGCGGAAAACCGGCATTACTCCGCTGTCGGACACGGTCGCGCACGGTATGAGCCTCATTCTCGCGGAAACAGCGCCGATGTCCTCACGCCCGCATATCACGACAGGACGTCCCGTGAAGCAGTCAACGAGGGCATTGCCCGTGTCCGCAAGCCCGTCAAGCCCGATAGTACGGCTTCCCGCACGTATGAGGACACGGCTCGCGAGCGGGCGCTCCCTGTCGGTGACGAGCCTGAGCAGGCATACAGCTCCGTAGAGCGCGGCAGTCGTTATCAGCAGGAGCAGAAGCGAAAAATCTATGTAGAAGTACGAGTTCGCGAAGTGCACGGAGCTCGGCTTGAACCACGAATATACGGCGTATACTGTCCCCGCGAGTATGAAGTTAGCGGAGAAGAATGCGGCGGTGTTCTTGGCAATGCGGGCAGGGGAGCGCACTCCGAAAGCGGCAATGACTATAGTCACGGACGCCGCGAGCTTGACCGCGAATGTCACGGGTGCGGGCAGCCTCGGCGCGAGTATCAGCAGGGAGAACAGGCTCCCGTAGAATGAAGCCGCGATACAGCGCCACGTTCTCAGCGGCGAGTGCGTGAGCTTGGCGGCAGTCCTCAGCAGAAAGTAGTTGACGTAGACGTTGAGGATAATGAGCACGTCGATGTAGATTGTCAGAGCGATGACCTCCCCTCATATCCTACTGTTAATATTATAATGCAGCCGAGGTGCGAAATATGTCGGTTCAAGGCGACAAAAAAACAGACTCCCGAAGGAGTCTGCATTTCCTTATATCCAGCCAAAGAACGGCATCAGTATCGCGCCGAGTATCATAATTCCCGCAAGTGCGAGTATCAGTATCCTCATCCATGTTTTTTTCTGTGGTCCGTTGCTCATTCTTATCACCTCTTAGTGCCTTTTCTTTGTACGTTTGCGGCGGTCGGGGATATGGTCGCCGAAGATGTCCGTGCGTTTCTTTTTGCCGTAATCCGGGCGCCTTCTGTCGCCGCCGCGCTTCTCGGCGGACTGCCTGTACGGGCGCTCCTTCGTGCTGCCGCCCTTGTAGAGCCTGACCTCCACCGGGTGACCGTTTATCTTCATCGGGTTGGTGCTGTCGATGATGTAGTCGTACTCAGCCTCGGGGACTTCCACGGTCGTGTGGCTGTCGTAGATGTCGATTTTTCCGAAGTCCTGCCCCGACATACCCGTCGCATCGACGAGAGCACCGAGAATGAAGTTGGGAGCAATGCGCTTGTTCCTGCCGATGTTGAGGTCTATCTTGACCGTTTTCGCGCCGCTCCTGCTGCCCTTTTTGAGGGGCTTCGGGATGTCGAATTCGGGCAGTCCCGCGAGCTCCGCTTTCAGCCGCGAGCTGATGAGCCTTGCGGCGGCTTCGCGGCCGTCAATGCCCTTAGCCGCGAGCGCGTCGAGGATATCGTAAGCGCCGCTGTCGGGACGCTCGTCAATGGCGGCGATTTCGAGCGCGAGCGCTTCCTTTTTCATCTCCGCGATGTAGGACTTGTCAGGAAGCGGGAGCTCCGTAATTTCAGCCTTTGTATAGCGTGCGATGTCCTTGAGGTCGTGGAGCTGCCGCCTGCCCGTGATAAGGGTGTAAGCCTTGCCGGCGAGACCTGCTCTGCCTGTTCTGCCGATACGGTGGATGTAGTATTCGTTGTCCTGCGGCAGATCGTAGTTGAAGACCATATCAATGCCGCTGACGTCGATACCGCGGGCGGCGACGTCTGTCGCCACGAGAACGGCGGTGGTGCGGCTCTTGAAGCTGTTCATCACCTGCGTGCGCTGTATCTGCTTCATATCGCCGTGCAGACCGGCAGCCCTGAATCCGCTCTTCACGAGCTCCTCTGTCAGCTCGTCTACCATGCGCTTGGTGTTGCAGAACACCATTGCGGAATCGGGCGAGTACGCCGCGAGCAGGAGCTTCAGCGCGTCAGTCTTGCGACCCATAGCCACCTCGAAGTAGAACTGCTCGATGAGCTCGACTGTCTTCTGCGAGGACTTTATCTTTATATGTACGGGCTCGCGCTGGTATTTTTCGGTTATGGCGAGAATCTCGGGCGGCATAGTCGCCGAGAAGAGGACGGTCTGCCTGTCCTCGGGGACATCGGAGAGTATCGACTCGATGTCCTCGCGAAAGCCCATATTGAGCATTTCGTCCGCCTCGTCGAGTATCACAGTGCGCAGGTTTTCGAGCTTTAGCGTGCGCCTGCGGATATGATCCATAACGCGCCCCGGAGTACCTATTACAATATTAGCACCGCGTTTGAGCTCCAGTATCTGGCGCTCCATGCTTGCGCCTCCGTAGACCGCGCACGCCTTGACACAACGCTTGAATTTGGCAAATTTGCGTATCTCCTCGCAAGCCTGCATAGCGAGCTCGCGGGTGGGACAGAGTATCAGCACCGCTGCCGAGCGCCGCTCGTCCTCGGTTATGCTCTCGACTGCGGGTATTCCGAAAGCGGCGGTCTTGCCCGTACCCGTATTCGAGCGCCCGACAACGTCGCGTCCCTGCAGGAGCAGGGGAATGCTCTGAGCCTGTATTTCGGTCATTTCCTCGAAGCCGAGCTCGTCTACCGCGCGCAGGAGCTCCTCGGAGAGATTGAGTTCATTGAATCGCATATTATATCCTTTCTTTCATTGCATTACATTATATAATAGCATAATTAGCTTCAAACGTCAAGGGAAAACCTCTGACGGCTGTAATTTTGCATATAGGCAAAACCTATAACGCGATATAGAAAAAGAATCGTCAAGTTATAGAGTTTACCTATTGACAAAGTAGGAAATCTGTGTTATAGTATAGTTAACCTACAGAAAAGGTAGAGATAGCTAAACCAAATTTTGAAAGGAAGTAATCACAATGAGCAATTATAAGTTTGAAACATTACAGGTACACGCAGGTCAGGAGCAGCCCGACCCCTCCACCGATGCAAGAGCAGTCCCGATATACGCGACGACCTCCTACGTGTTCAAGGACTCCGACACAGCGGCTGGACGCTTCGGACTCACAGTTCCCGGCAACATCTACACCCGCCTCATGAACCCGACATCGAGCGTGTTCGAGGAGCGTATCGCTGCACTTGAAGGCGGCGTCGGAGCTCTCGCGACAGCTTCGGGCTCGGCGGCTATAACCTACGCGATACAGAACATCGCAACAGCGGGCGACCACATCGTAGCTTCGACCAATGTCTACGGCGGCACCTACAACCTCCTCGCACACACATTAAAGGATCAGGGACTGAGTACAGATTTCGTTGACCCGTCAGACCCCGCCAACTTCGAGAAGGCTATCAAGGAGAACACAAAGCTCCTGTATGCCGAGACTCT
>CAMHBN010000217.1 GCA_946183385.1 uncultured Ruminococcus sp. | reverse complement strand
GATGCTCGACATCTACGCCATGTACGGCACCAAGACTGAGCTCGCGGACGTGAGGATATACTCCATGCTGATACAGCTCCTCATAGCTATACGCGAGTTCCACCTTGAGCAGAGCAAGAACTCGCTCTCGTGCGACGACGGCAAGATAGACGAATATTCCGAGAAATTCAGCACAGTTATGAAGTACATCGACGCAAACTATATGTACGACATCTCCCTCGACCAGCTCGCTGACGTCGCGGGCTACAGCAAGTACCATTTCTCGCGCATATTCAAGCAGTACAACTCGATGTCGTATCTCCAGTACATAAACGCCCGCAGGACGCGCTCGGCGGAGAACCTGCTCCTCGACCCCGATATACCGATAACCGAGGTCGCAATGCGCTCGGGCTTCAAGAGCCTGACCACGTTCAACCGCATATTCAAGGAGATAAAGCACTGTACTCCAACGGATTTCAAGAAGCTCTACTCCAAAACCGACTAAAACACTGTTGGACGGCAAAGAAATGCATCTTTGCCGTCTTTTTTGCCTGTTTTGAAAAAATTGTACGTACAGGAAATATTTTTTTCAAAAACTATGGTATTTTTTCTGTAAGTATGATATAATAAATGTGTATATATTCTATCAACCAAACAGGAGTGCTTGCCATAATGGAATACAAACGGACAGAGCTCGGCACGAATATCGGTTTTACCTCAATAACCGATGATAAGTTCAAGACCTGCTCTGTATACGTGAGGTTCGCGACACGCCTCGCACCCGCGGAAGCCGCCGCCAATTCACTCGGGATAGGCACGCTGTCCGCCTCAAACAGTAAGCTTCGCTCGCTCGCCGAGCTAAATGAGAGGCTGTCGGCTCTGTACGGCTCGGCTCTCAGCACCTTCACACGAAAAAGGGGCGATATCCAGATACTGGGGCTCTCAGCCTCGTGGATATGCAGCCGCTACTCGCTCGACGGCGAGGATATAGAGGGCGAGATGCTCAGTCTCGTTAGGGACTGCCTCTTCTCCCCGAATGTACAGGACGGCAGATTCGACATCACATCGTTCAGGATAACAAAAAATGACCTGCTCGACCACATCGACGCGGAAATGAACAACAAGCGCAGCTACGCTCTGAAACGGGCGTCGGAGGTCGCGTTCTCCGGCGAGGGCGCCGAGTGCTCGTGCTACGGAACTCGCGGGTCAGCCGAGGCTGTCACCCCCGAAGAAGCCTATGCCGCATATCTGCGGCTGCTGAGTACGGCGCAGGTGGAGATATATTATGTTGCTCCCGAGCATAACGGCAGAGCTGCGGAGATGTTCCGCCGCGAATTCGCTGCGATAGAGCGTCACCCGCAGAAATGCACCTTCAGGAGCGTCAGCCCTGTCAAGTCCGAGCCCGTGACAGTCACAGAGGAGATGGACGTTCTCCAGTGCAAGACCGTGCTCACCTTCAAGAGCGATTCCGACGATATATACGCCCTGCGCGTGCTGAGCTGCGTATTCGGTGAAACTCCCGTATCAAAGCTGTTCGTCAACGTGAGAGAAAAGCTGAGCCTGTGCTACTACTGTATGTGCTCGTACAACGGCGCGAAAAACACGCTGACTGTTGATTCGGGCGTAGAAAAGGCAAACATCGGAGCCGCAGACAATGAGATACTGCGCCAGCTTAGCGAGATACAAAGCGGCAATGTGACAGACGAGGAGCTTGAAAGCGCTCTGCTCTCGATAGACAATGCGCTCGCGGCGGTCGGCGATACGCCGTCGTCGTACTCATCGTGGTACTTCCAGCGCTTCTGCGAGGGAATCAGCGTCACTCCGCAGCAGCAGGCGTCGCTCTACCGGGAAGTAACAAAGGAGCGCGTCATAGCCGCAGCAAAGTCGCTGAGGCTCGACAGCCGCTACTATATGCTTTGCAGGGAGGATAACGCGTAATGGAAAAAATTATCCTCACAAGCAAGGTCACGGGCGACAGCTGTATCCACGTCAAGCATCCGAGCGGTCTCGACATCTACATCTGCGAGATGAAGGGCTTCAGCACAGCAGAGGCGCTGTTCGGAACGAAATACGGCTCGATAAATACCATGTTCAGAACATCGGGCGACGAGGAGTATACCACCGTCCCCGAGGGAATAGCCCACTTTCTCGAGCACAAGCTCTTCGAGAACGAGGACTGCGGAGTTTTCGAGCTCTACGCCAAGACAGGAGCTTCGTGCAATGCGTTCACCTCCTTCGACAAGACCTGCTACCTGTTCAGCTGCTCGAAGAATTACACCGACAATCTCCGTATTCTGCTCGATTTCGTGCAGAAGCCGTACTTCACGCAGGAAAACGTCGATAAGGAAATGGGTATCATCGGTCAGGAGATACAGATGACCAACGATAACCCCGAATGGCGCGTTTTCTTCAATATGCTGAAATGTATGTACCACGCTCACCCCGTGCGTATCGACATTGCGGGCACAAAGGAGAGCATAGCGAAAATTGACGCTCCCCTGCTGTACAAGTGCTACGATACCTTCTACAACCTCAATAATATGGTGCTTTCCGTAGCGGGCAACGTCAGCGCGGACGAAGTGCTCGCGGTATGCGACGAAATGCTCCGCCCGTGCGAGGACAAGGGGCTCGAGACCGTTTTCCCAGACGAACCCGATACAATTGTCCGGTCCGAGATACGCGAGAAGCAGCACGTCGGCACGACTATTTTCCACATCGGCTGCAAGTGCCTGCCGTGCTCGGGCAAGGAAAGGCTGAAAAAATTCCTGGCGGGTTCGCTTGCCTCGTCTATCCTCACCGACGCCTCCACGGATATGTACGTCAGGCTCCTCGAAGGCGAGATCATCAACTCCACGTTCGGAGCCGAGCTCTTCTGCGGAGACGGCTACTTCGCAGTGATATTCAGCGGCGAATCCGACGAGCCCGAAAGGGTGCGCTCTGCTCTGATCGGCGAGATAGAACGCATCTCCCGCGAGGGTGTAGACGACAGGATATTCCGCAGGATAAAGCGCTCGACCTACGGGCTGCTCATACGCGAGCTCAACAACGTCGATTCCGTGGCTAACCTGATGATAAACAACCACTTTGACGGCGTTGCGCCATTCGACGCGATAGATACGATATCCGCACTCACTGCGGACGATGTCAATAACTTTATAAAAAATGAGCTGCGGAGCGACAGAGTCGTTCTGTCAGTAATAGAAAAGGACGGTGGTTCACAATGATCAACGCTTCATCAACCATTTTCGCACAGATGCTCGAACCGCACAGGATCGAATTCCCGAACCTCGGCTTCGGATTCACCATCGACCCGACCGCGTTTACCATTTTCGGGCTCGATATCCAGTGGTACGGCATCATCATCACCCTCGGACTCATCCTCGCGATAATCTATGTGTTCCCGAGAATGAAACGCTTCGGTATCGACTCCGACAGAGCCGTTGACGCTGTGATAGGAGGCGTGCTCGGCGGTATCGTCGGCGCGAGGCTGTACTACGTCGCGATGAGGTGGGAGGACTACAAAAAGGACTCCATCGGCGAGACCCTCAAAGCCGTGATAAACACCCGCGGCGGAGGTCTTGCCATCTACGGCGGTATAATAGGTGCTATCATTGTGGGCTTCGTAATATGTAAGATACGCAAGGTAAGGATACTGCCCATGCTCGACGTCACCGTGCTCGGACTGCTCATCGGTCAGGGCATCGGACGCTGGGGCAACTTCGTGAATCAGGAGGCTTTCGGTAAGAACACCGACCTCTTCATCGGCATGACAGGCGGTACGATACAGCGCACCATCAGCAACGAAACGCAGCTCGGCGGAAGTCTTTTCGACAGCGGTATGCTGTGGGAAAAGGCAGTTCACCCCTGCTTCCTGTATGAGTCGCTGTGGTGTCTGCTCGGATTTGCTCTGCTCGCGTTCATCTCCAAGAAGAGACGCTACGACGGTCAGATCTTACTTATGTACATGGCATGGTACGGCTTCGAGAGATTCTTCGTCGAGGGTCTCCGCAC
>CAMHBN010000216.1 GCA_946183385.1 uncultured Ruminococcus sp. | reverse complement strand
CCACGAGGTTGTGTACCTCGTCGATGAAAAGGATGATGTTGCCCTCGCTCTTGACCTCGTCAACGAGACCCTTCACGCGGCTCTCGAACTGTCCGCGGAACTGAGTTCCCGCGACGAGAGCGGTGAGGTCGAGCAGGTACAGCCTCTTATCGGCGAGATTCAGCGGAACATCGCCCTCGTTTATGCGCTGGGCGATGCCCTCGGCGATGGCAGTCTTACCTACGCCGGGCTCGCCGATGAGGCAGGGGTTGTTCTTGGTGCGGCGTGAGAGTATCTGTATAACACGCGCGATCTCCTTGTCTCTGCCGATTATGCGGTCGAGCTCGCCGTCGGCAGCCTTCTGCGAGAGGTTGGTGCAGTAGCTTCCGAGGAATTTAAGCTCCTTCTTCTTTTCCTTCTTCTCGGACTTGTCGCGCCCGAAGAGTCCCTTCCTGCGGGGCTTTTCGCTGTCGTCGTCCTTGGGGAGCTCGGGGCTGTGTTCGTTGGTATCGTCGCCGTCACCGAACATATTCGAGATGAAGTCGGGCATTATGCCCTGTCCGCCCATCTCGAAGGAGTCGCCGTCGAGCATACCCATCATCTGGTCGGAGAGCTGGTCTATCTCCTCGTCGGTGATGCCGAGCTTTTCCATATATTCAGCTACCTGCGGGATCTTCCTCTCCCTTGCACAGGCGAGGCACAGTCCCTCGTTCTTTTTTTCGTTTCCCTGTACAGAGGTGATGAAGACCACGGCAGGTCGTTTTTTGCAGTTGCTGCACATTATCATGGTTTGACCTCCTGTTTAAGCTTATGTGCCGATAAGACCCCGCGCATTTCGCGGAGCTGTTCCGCCTCAGAGCGACGAAACGAAGTTATAGAAATATTTGAAGATAATAGATCTGTCTACGACGCTGTTGTTGAAGAAGAGCATCTCGTCGCTGCCCATTATAGCCCATATACGGACCAGAGCGGCGGCTACCGTAATGAACAGTCCGCCCTTGATGATACCGATGATGCCGCCGCCGATGTGGTCGCCGACCTCGATATGACCGTCCTTCGACATATACTGGTTGAGTATCAGATATATCATTATCGCAGCGACCGTGAACAGTATGAGGAAGCCGATGAGCTTTATCATCGTCACATAAGCGGGCGCGATGTATTTTTCGGCGATCAGCCTCGCTGCGGGAGTGCGGTCCTCTCTGTCGGTGATGAGAGGTGCGAGCTCCTGTATGCTGCCCGTGTCGCTGCGGACCTGCTTCGCGGCAGTCTCGGCAGCGTACTTGCTCAGATCCTTTGCGACTATATCGCGTATAACGACGGCATATCCCTCGTGTACGATGCTGAGAGCTTCATTGTCCTCGGCGATACGGCGTCCGTTTATGTTGTTGATATACTTTACGAGGTCCGCGTCGATGTTCTTGCTGTTGCTGAAGATATCTGTCAGCTTCTCGGGGTTGACACGCAGCGAATAGCCGAGCGATTCGAGATATGAGGTATATTTGTTCACGAACGTATCAGCTCTGAGCGAACGGTCTATCTTGTTTGAACAGCTGCTCTTCAGAGTGTTCTGATACAGGTCGGATGCGGTGCTTCCGCTTATTCCGAGTGCGAGAGCGAGTGCCAGACCGTAGCCGACCGTAGTTATAGCAGCCTTCATAGTTCCCTTTCTGCTTGATAAGAATATGCAGATAAGTATTATCGCAACAGCGATAACATCATAGAACCACCAGAATTGAATTCCCATTTTTTTGCGTACAGGCGCCTAAACCTGTACAGCCTCCCTTCAGTAACGGATCAGCTTTCGTAGTTGATCCTGTCGATTTTATTATAGCTTTTCAGAAATACGTAGTTGTCGCTTCTCACGAAGCCCGTGTACGAGTCGTTTACCGTTGCGGTCGAGCGCAGCTTGCCCTTGAAATCGTAGGCGAGCACTGCGTCCTTTTTCATTACGTAGGCGAGACCGTCCTCGACGGTGACGTCTATGAGCGGGCTGTCGAACCCGATGATTATGGGCTCGGAGCTGCCGTCGGCGAACAGAGCCATCTCGTATCTTCGTCTGTCGTCGCTGTTGATTATCACGGCGGACTTGCCGTCCTCGCTCGAGCCGCCCGCGAAGTCGCCCTCATAGCGGTAGAACGAGCTTATCTGTCCCTTGCTGTCAACATAGCCGCACGCGTCTATACCGAGCACGAACGCGCCGCCGTCGAAGTTGTACACGTCGAGACCGAGCGTATCGAGTCCGGGCGAGTTCCATTTCTCCTTGTTCTCGGTGAAGCTTGCCTCCTGCACCGACGTTGCGAGAGAGCCGTTCTCGGCGTAGAAGTAGCTGATGACGCAGCCCTTGCTGCCCTCCTCGAAGCTGATGTCGTTCACGCGCTCGACGCACTGTCTGCCGTAGATGAACTTGCCCTTGCGGTCGTACACGTTTATTTCGCAGTCGTAGTTTTCGGAGGTCGTCACCACGGCGGTATAGCCCTCCTTGCTCAGCCTCGCGAACATTATATTCTTGTCGAGCTTGTTCGTATACAGCAAGCCCGATTTATCCTCCACGCTGAACTCCGTGCCGCCGCTCTCAAAGATGAGCGCCCTGCCGTTCACGGCTTCCATTACTGCATTCGAGAGCGTGTGCTGGCGGCGTTTTATCTCTCCGCCCTCCTCGTTATAGAAGTATATGTAGGCATCGCTCATAACGATAACAGTTTCGTTCGAGCAGCTCAGCTGGTACTGAGCGCCGCCGTTTATCTCTATCGGGAAGTTACCCTCCGCGAGACGTCCGTCGTTTACGATGGTCTTGTACTGCGTGCCAATGCCGCGCAGCTTCGGGAGCCACAGCTCCTGTGTGAAGTAGAGCACCGCACCGAGTATTGCCACGCAGAGTATGATCAAGAGCTTTGTCAGCCGTCTTCTTCGTTTATCCCTGTTTTTCTGCTCAACGATGTCGTTGGCGTCATACATTGGCATTTAATTGCCTCCTATCTATATCCTGCCGAGGAGCTCGTCCTCGGAATAGAACACGCGGTTGAGGTAAAGACCGTGCGCCATGGCGGTTCTGCCGGCGCGGAGACGGTCCCTTGCGGCGAGTATCTCCGGCATATCCTCCGGCGAGAGCTTGCCCTCGTTCATATCCAGCAGAGTACCCGCTATTATCCTAATCATATTATACAGAAAACCATCCCCTTTTACAAGCATTATCACGGAATCACCACTATTTTCTATTTCAAGGGAATAAATTGTCCGCACTGTTGTTGATACGTTTGTACAGTCGGCACAAAACGACGCAAAATCGTGAGTTCCGACGAGGTGAGCCGCCGCCTCGCGTGCCTTTTCCACATCGAAGTGCCGCCTGTAGTGGAGAGCGAGGTCCGCCGAGAAAGGGTCCTTCGACTCGCGGCAGTGCATACGGTAGAGGTACTCCTTGCCCTTGCAGTCGTACCGCGCGTGGAATCCGAGCGGCACGTCCTCGCAGCTGAGGATGGATATATCATCGGGGAGCTCGCCGTTGACTCCGCGGCAGAAGCCGAGGGTGCGGATATTGCTCTCCGTTTTGACGTTGAAGCAGAAATTGTTCGCGTGAACGCCCGTATCCGTGCGCGAGCAGCCGATGATGGTCACGGGCTCGTTTAGCACCTTGGATACGGCTTTTTCGAGCACCTCCTGCACCGTTACGGCGTTGGACTGCCGCTGGAAGCCGTGATATCTCGTGCCGCGGTATGCGGTCATGACTTTAAGGTTCCTCATCTGCAACATCTTCCGTTTCGTTGTCGTTGTCTGCGTCCGCAGCCGTATCATGCGCTTTCCTGCGTTTTTTCGCAGCTATCTCGGCGGCGCACAGCAGCAGGAACGCTATCGCTGCCGCCACGCTTATCACTATGCCCTTTACGAGTCCGTCGGGGAGATATCTCAGCTCTATCTCGTGCTCGCCCGGACCTATCTCCGCGCCGAGCATCGCGTCGAACACCTTCGTCGTCGAGACTCTCTTGCCGTCCACATAGACGCTCCAGCCGCGCTCATAAGGTATCGCGAGGTAGAGTA
>CAMHBN010000215.1 GCA_946183385.1 uncultured Ruminococcus sp. | reverse complement strand
GAAGCCGCAAAGGACCTCGCAAAGCGTATGATACGCGGCGAGATAGAGCGTCCCGAGGCTATCGTATGCGGAAACGACTATATGGCTATCTCACTCGCCGAGGAGTTCCTCAGCGCAGGTATCCGCGTGCCCGCAGACATAGCTCTCACAGGCTACGATTCGTCGGAGGAGGGCTACAGCTTCAATCCGTCGATAACCAGCTTCAGCCGCCCCAACTTCCAGATGGGCGCCGAGGCTCAGCGCCGCCTTTACCGCATAATCACGGGCAAAATATGCAACCGCGTACACAACGAGAACGGCGAGCTCCGCACGGGGCAGAGCTGCGGATGTCCCGAGGATATGCGCACGGTGCAGCACATCCAGCGTCAGAACAAGATAAACGCCCGCTTTGAGTCGAATATGCTCATGAGCGATATGCTCTTCGATATCACCAACGTCGATAACCCCGCTGATTTCGCGGACAGGCTCGACAACTACACCTACTTCATATACAAGCTCCGCAACCTGTCGATATGCCTGACAAGAAAATTCATCGACTCGCCCTCGGGAAACTTCACGGACAAGCTCACGTTCTCGGGCGGCGACGACGTCAGGATGGTGCTGTCGAAATCGACCGTAAGGCGTGAGGACGTGTCCGATGAGTATTTCAGCTCGTTCGACCTCCTCCCCGCATTCAACAAGGAGCACGCTTTCCCGATAGCGTACTACATCTCGCCCCTCCACTACAACAGCAACTTCTTCGGCTACTCCGCGATATCCTTCGGCAAGGAGCCGATAAGCTTCAGCACCCTCTATCTCCAGTGGATAAACTACGTCAATGTCGCGCTTGAACAGCTCCGCATAAAGGCGATGATGAACCGCACTATCTCCACCGCCAACCACGCCCTCCTCTACGACGAGGTGACGGGTCTGCTCAACAGGAACGGCATGGAAAAGGCTATGTCCGACCGGAAGAGCGCGTGGGCGTCGGGCGGCGTCAGCGTCGATTTCATACGCATACAGCTCACGGGTCTGAACAAGACCTACTTCCAGAGCGGCGAGGACAAGTGCCAGCGCGTTTTCGCGGCTTTCGCGCAGAAGCTCCGCGAGTGCATCAAGCCCGACGAGATATGCGGCGCATGGTCGAACAATATCCTCGGTATCGTGACGGCTCACCCCGAGCGTGCGGGCGAGCTCTTCCGTGCGCTCTCGGAAAAGGTCAAGGACTCGCAGTTCAGCGACGGCGAGAACTGCAACGTGGACTTCTCGCTCGGGCAGTTCAGCCAGCTTATGACCTCCGACGCGAGTCTCGGCAACGCTATGCACAAGGCGGCGATAAACCGCCTGTTCAACTACAACATCTCCGAGAGCAGCGCGAACCCGCAGTTCGAGAAGCTGTGTATGCTCCGCAACAGGATAATGAAAAATCCCGAAAATCCGTGGAATATCAGCGAGATAGCCGAGAGCCTCTACCTCAGCAAGAGCTACCTCCAGAAAATATACAAGTCCTACTTCAACAAGAGCATAATCGAGGAGATGATACAGTTCCGCATCGAAAAGGCGAAGGAGCTCCTCGACAACACCGATATGACTGTGACGGAGATATCCAAGAAGTGCGGCTACTCGTCGTACAACTACTTCGTGCGGCAGTTCAAGATATCCGAGGGATTGTCCCCGTCGGAGTATCGTACAAAGAATGGGAAATAGAAACAAAAAATGCCATAGGGAACTCCCTATGGCATTTTATTATGCTTTCTTTATCATCAGACATTCGCCAATTTTGACAAAGCCAAGCCTTTCAGCTGTCCGGTTCGAGCCCTCATTCGACTGCTGACACGACCATGTAGGTCTGCGGTGAGGAAGCACCTCCGCTATCGTCATCGAAGCCGCCGCAAGCGCCAGTCCGCGGCGGCGGTAGCCCTCGGCTGTCTCGATGCCGATATCCGCCTCATCGCTGCTCACCGCGGACGTGAACGCCCACGCCGCAGGCTCGCCGCCGTGCATTACGCATATACCCGTGCCGCCCGAGCAGAACTGCTCGGAGCTGTCCCAGTACATCGAGGGCGTGACTCTGCCCGCGAGTACACGGAAGAGGTCGGCATCTATTTTACGCGCCGCAAAGCCCGCAGGGAGCTCTGCCTGCACGGCAGTACCGGCGGGGCAGCTGTAAATATTTCTCGGCACAAGAACAACTCCGCCCCACTGTGAAAACAGCCCGCATATACGCTCGTCACCGCATATCAGCTTCGCCCCGCCGATAACGAGGTCATAGACCTCGCGGAGAAAGGCTTCGTCGGGACTTCCCCACAGATAGGCAAAGCCGCTCCTGTGGCGTATCAGTCCGCTGTTTCCGCTGTCGTCCGTAAAAATTGAGCCGCTCTGTACACCCTCGGCGACAGAGAGCGGGAACACCCTGCACAGGGCAATGCTCTCCGCGCACGGGATATACGAGCGAAAATCGCTCTCAGGTATCAGTTTCATTTCGCGTCCCTTCTAAGCAGAAACAGCCGCCCGCTGTAAGGCGGTATGTCCATATCGAGGTAGGCGCCGTCCTGACTGAACTGCGTCTCACCGTGTGGAGTCTCGCCGCTGTAGAGCTGATCGTCCGAGTCGAGCAGGAGCTCCGCCTCGTACTCCTCGCCGATGTTGACGGAGTAGTCGAACTGGAACCAGTCCGAGAAATTGAGCACCGCGAGGATATCGCCCTCCGCGCTCTTGCGGCGTATCGCGTACACGCACCTGTCCGTGGACTCGCAGTCCTCCCACATAAAGTTGGTGGGGTCGCAGTCGTAGTGGAGCGCGTTATAGGTGAGGTAAATGCGGTTGAGCGCCCTGATGTACTCGCGGAAGGAGTCGTGCATGGGGTATTTCAGCATATCCCAGTCCTGCTCGCGCTTGACGTCCCACTCGCGGAGCTGCCCGAACTCGTTGCCCATGAAGTTGAGCTTCTTGCCGGGGTGGGCTATCATGTACATATAAAGGGCTCTCGCCTGCGGGAATTTCTCGTCGTACTGACCGTTCATCTTTTGCAGTATCGTAGCCTTGCCGTGTACGACCTCGTCGTGCGAGAGCGGCAGTATATAGCGCTCGTTGTAGAAATACAGCATCGAGAACGTGAGCTTGTGGTAGTCACGGGTGCGGTACATCGGCGCGCTCCGGAAATATTCGAGAGTGTCGTGCATCCAGCCGAGATCCCACTTGTAGTCGAAGCCGAGCCCGCCGTCGAATACGGGAGCAGCTACCTTCGGGTGCGAGGACGAGTCCTCCGCCGCCAGTATCACCGACGGATGACGTGCCTTCAGCCCGCTGTTCATATCCTTCAGAAGCTGTATCGCGTACCTGTTCTCGCCGAGGTACTCCCTGCCGTTCCAGTATATCATATTGCGCACCGCGTCCATGCGCAGACCGTCGAAGTGATACACCGTCAGCCAGTAATTCGCCGCCGACTGCAAGAACGAGCGCACCTCGCCCTTCGAGTGCATGAAGTTGCGGCTTCCCCACTCGTTGTAGGCAGCTTCGTCGTCGGGGAATTCGTACAGGTGCGTGCCGTCGTACTCCGTAAGGGCGTAATGGTCGACCGCGAAGTGTACGGGCACGAAATCCATTATCACGCCTATGCCCTTTTTGTGGCAGGTATCGACGAGCTCCATGAGCTCCTGCGGCGTGCCGTAGCGGGAGGTCGGCGAGAAGAAGCCCGTTATCTGATAGCCCCACGATTCATCGCTCGGGTGCTCCGCGAGCGGCATCAGCTCGATGTGCGTGTAGCCGTACTCCACCGCGTAATCCGATATCAGCTCCGCTATCTCGGAGTAGCTGTACCAGTGCTCGGTCTCGCGTATCTCCTCGGCTGTCATCGCGGACTCGTCCACGGGCGGGTCGTCCTTTTCGCGCGGGACAAAGCCGTCCTTCCGCCTCCACGAGCCGAGGTGCACCTCGTAGATGTTCAGCGGCTTGTCGCGGCAGTCGCTCCGCTTATCCAGCCATTCGCCGTCGCCGAAAGTGTAGCCCTCAATGCTCCGTATCACCGAGCACGTCCCCGGGCGTACCTCCATACCGTAGC
>CAMHBN010000214.1 GCA_946183385.1 uncultured Ruminococcus sp. | reverse complement strand
GACGCCAAGGGCAATGTTATCACTGTCTGCTCGATGGAGAACTTCGACCCCGTCGGCGTACATACAGGCGACAGTATCGTTATCGCTCCTGCTGTAACGCTCAGCGACCGCGAGTATCAGATGCTGCGTACTGCGGCTATCAACATCATCAAGGAGCTCAAAGTCGAGGGCGGCTGTAACTGCCAGTTCGCGCTCCACCCGACGAGCTTCAAGTACGCAGTTATCGAGGTAAACCCGCGTGTATCACGTTCATCTGCGCTCGCCTCGAAGGCTACGGGCTACCCGATAGCAAAGACCGCGGCAAAGATAGCGATAGGCTACACACTCGACGAGATCATCAATCAGGTAACGGGCAAGACCTACGCCTGCTTCGAGCCCGCGCTCGACTATGTAGTAATAAAGTTCCCGAAATGGGCATTCGATAAATTCGTGTATGCAAAGCGCACCCTCGGCACGCAGATGAAGGCTACGGGCGAGGTAATGGCTATCGGTACGAGCTTCGAGCAGGCAATGATGAAGGCAGTCCGCTCGATAGAGCTCGGACTCGACACGATGACAATGAAGAAGTTCACCAAGCTCACCGATGATGAGGTAAAGGCGAAGCTCCACGACATCGACGACGAGCGTTCCTTCTGCGTATTCGAGGCATTGAAGCGCGGTATCACTCCCGAGGAGATACACGATATCACGATGATAGACAACTGGTTCCTCTACAAGCTCCTCAACCTTGTCGAGCTTGAAAAGTGGCTCGCAGAGGGAGAGCTCACCGAGGAAAAGTACGACACTGCCAAGCAGTACGGCTACCTCGACAGCACGATAGAGCGCCTATCGGGACAGAAATGCCCGAAGCGACGCAGAGCAGTGTTCAAGATGGTCGATACGTGCGCGGGCGAGTTCAAGGCTGAAACGCCGTATTTCTACTCCACATTCGACGAGGAGAACGAGGCAAAGCAGTTCATCGAGCGCACCGACACAGGCAAGAAAAAGGTCATCGTTTTCGGTTCAGGTCCTATCCGTATCGGACAGGGTATCGAGTTCGACTACTGCTCCGTTCACTGCGTTTGGACGCTGAAGGAGCTCGGCTACGAGGCTGTAATCTGCAACAACAACCCCGAGACAGTTTCCACCGACTTTGACACAGGCGACCGCCTCTACTTCGACCCGCTCACCAAGGAGGACGTCGAGGCTATCATCGAGACTGAGCAGCCTTATGGCGTTGTGGTACAGTTCGGAGGACAGACAGCTATCAAGCTGACCCGCCATCTCTCGGATATGGGCGTGCGCATACTCGGTACCTCCGCAGATATGATAGACGCCGCCGAGGACAGAGAACGCTTCGATGAAGTCCTCGAAAAGTGTGGCATCCCGCGCCCCGCAGGTCATACGGTAATGAACACCGAGGAGGCTCTTGTAGCGGCGAATCAGCTCGGATATCCTGTGCTTCTCCGCCCGTCCTACGTACTCGGCGGACAGAATATGATAATCGCTCACTCAGACGCTGACGTCAAGGAGTACATGGGCATTATCATGAGCCACAACATCGAGAACCCCGTACTCATCGACAAGTATATGATGGGTACTGAGGTCGAGGTCGACGCGATATGCGACGGCGAGGACTTCCTCATCCCCGGCATTATGGAGCACATCGAGCGCGCGGGCGTACACTCGGGCGACTCAATCTCGATATATCCCGCACAGCACCTTTCCGACCGCATAAAGCGCATAATAGTCGAGTACACCCGCAAGCTGGCGAAGGAGCTCAACGTCATCGGACTTGTGAATATCCAGTACGTCGTATACAACCACGAGGTATTCGTCATCGAGGTCAACCCGCGTTCGTCGAGAACCGTTCCCTATATTAGCAAGGTAACTGGCATACCTATGGTGGATATCGCAACGAAGATAATGTTCGGCGCAAAGCTCAAGGATATGGGCTACGAGAGCGGACTTTATCCCGCAGGCGACTACGTTGCAGTTAAAGTACCCGTGTTCTCGTTCGAGAAGCTCACCGATGTTGATACAATGCTCGGACCCGAGATGAAGTCCACAGGCGAGTGCCTCGGTATCGGACGCAACCTCGAGGATGCGCTGCTCAAGGGACTTATTGCAGCGGGCTTTGACCTCAAACGCGAGGGCGGAGTGCTCATATCCGTCCGCGACTCCGACAAGCGCGAGATACTGCCTATCGCCGACAAGTTCGAGCGAATGGGCTTTGAGCTCTACGCTACATCCGGCACTCAGAGCGTGCTGACCCGCAATATGATTGCCTCGCACCTCGTCCGCAAGATATCGGACGGTGAGCCGAATGTCGTAACTCTGCTCGAAAGCGGCAAGATACATTACGTGATATCGACCTCCGCGAAGGGCAGACTTCCCGAGCGTGACAGCGTTAAGATGCGCCGCAAGTCGATAGAACGCTCGATATGCAGCCTGACCGCCATCGACACTGCGAAATCGCTCGCAAAGGTACTCGAATCTGGCAGAACGATAAACGATGTCGAGCTCGTAGATATTACAAAGATATAACAACTTAAACCGCCTAAATCATTAGGCGGTTTATTTTTACGCTGCAGCTCAACAAGTCGTTGAATTTCTCAAATCACTTTTCAACCGAAACATATTGACTTACCGCTTCTGCTATGTTAAACTATAAGTAGAGAATACTCATAATTTAAGGAGGGTATCTTATGAGTTTTGTATCATTTAAGAAGATGGTTTCTGCCGCACTTACTGCCGCGGTAGCTCTTTCGGGAAGTGTTGCAGCTCCCGTGAACATATTCACCAATGCGAATGCGGAGGATATTATGAAGTACGAATTTGAGGAGGCAAAGGCTGACGGTGCTAAGCTCTATAAGGACGGAACGACAGGCGTTGACTTCGGCGACTTCCCCGAGGGGCTCGATTTGAGCGGCTTTTCCGGCAAGGGCTTCGCTTATCTCGACCAGAAGGGCACGTCCTTACAGATAGAGGTCGATGTACCAGAGGCGGGTCTCTACGAGATGAATATCTCCTACTGCGAGCCCGGCGACCCGCGCAAGAAGGTGCAGTATCTCAACGTAAACGGCTCGAATCAGGGCGAGGTGACCTTCCCTTATACGATGTCATTTAAGGAAACCTCGAGCGGACTTGTCAACTTAAAGAAGGGCAAGAATATCATCGAGCTTAAAGCATACTGGGGCTATACCTTCTTTGATTATCTTACTCTTAAACCCGCAGATGAGAAGATAGCCAATCTTTCGCCGACGAAACAGCTCAGCAACCCCAATGCCTCGGATTCCGCGAAGAGGCTGTACAGCTACCTCGTTGACCAGTACGGCGAGCACATCATTGCGGGACAGCAGGAATACTGCGGCGACCATAACTACAACCTGTGGAACAGTCCCGACGTTTTCATCAAGGACAACGAGGCTGAGTTTGAATACATCAAGGAAAAGACTGGCAAGCAGCCTGCTATCCGCGGTATCGACTTCCTCGCCTACAATACGTCTATGGACTGGCGCGATCATGCTCCCGAGCGTGTTATCGAATGGGTGAACAAGTACCACGGCATTGCGACGGTCACTTGGCATTGGAACGTTCCCTCCGATGAGGACTGCACCGAGGGTGGGATCGCGTTCTACGTTGAATCCACCGGCAATACGCCGTATACGACATTCAGCATTTCCCGTGCACTCGAAGAAGGCACGTGGGAGAACAAGAAGCTCCTCGCCGACATCGACCTGATTGCGGGCGAGCTGAAAAAGCTGAAAGATGCCGATGTACCGATACTCTGGCGACCTCTCCACGAAGCCGAGGGCGCGTGGTTCTGGTGGGGAGCCGAGGGTCCCGAGCCCTGCAAGGAGCTCTACCGCCTGCTTTATGACAAGCTCACAAACGAGTACGGGCTCGACAACCTTATATGGGAGTGGACGGGCTCGACTTCTCCCGCCGCTGCTGACTGGTATCCGGGCGACGATGTGGTCGATATAGTCGGCTACGACAAGTACAACGCCATGGACGGTCAGCCCAATCTCAGCTCTATTGCTTCGACATTCTACAGCCT
>CAMHBN010000213.1 GCA_946183385.1 uncultured Ruminococcus sp. | reverse complement strand
GCAGGGAGCCCCCGCTGACGGTTCGCGTCGTCGCTCGCAAACTCGCTTACTTCTTATGGAACGGAAGTTTGCTTTCGCGGTTCATACAGGTTCAGAGCGGCACGATAAGGTTTTTTTCTAAGCGGCAGTTTTTATTCGCTACAACATCTCGCAGGTCACTGCCTGCGGGATTTTATTTTGTACATTGCAGGAGGTGAGGACAGATTTGAAAAAAATAATAGCTGAATTTTTCGGGCATTTCTTCGCAAATCCGCTCCTCCCGCTGCTCGTTATACTCTGTTCGGTGCTGGCTATGGTGTTCACGTGGGACGGTCACTCACCGCGGCGTAAAGTCGGCGAACCCGAGTACGTCCGCACAGCCATACCGCTGAATGTCACCGCCGTCAGCGGCACAACCACCCCAAGATCCTCGACTACGGCAGCTGCTGCCTCTGCTTCGGCTTCGACAACAACGGTCTTTACGATGACTGTTGTCTCCGCAACTATCACAACGGAAGCACTGACCACCCATACTACCGCGTCGGTGTCGGAGGAGACCACGTCCGCCGAATCGGCAACGGAGGCAGATACTCCCGGTGACTCGACCGAGGAGCGTCCGCAGCGCCCGCAGGTGTCCGACTATAAGGTATATGTAGGGGCTGATTCCCCCAACAGCAGCTACTATCAGGAACGCCTTGTCATTCTCGGCGACTCCATCGCCTACGGCTTCAATGCATACGGCTACATCCCGCGCGAGCACAACGTAGCGGCAGAGTCTATGGCTCTGTGGAATATGGGCAATTACTCCTTTGACGTCGGCGGAGGCTCAATGGGCGCGATAGATGCGGTGATATATACCGATTCGCCGCTCATCTACCTCTCGATAGGCATGAACGACATCTTCGGCTATACGACTGACGACTATGCGAACAAGCTGTACGGAGTCGCACAGCAGCTTGTGGACAGTATCCCCGATACGACGGTAGTCATCGGAGCGATAACGCCTGTTTCAGCCAACAACTATTATACTTCCAATGACAGGATAGACAGCTTCAACAGTGCTGTTGCGTCCGTAGTGGAAGCAAACGGCTCGCCGCAGATACTCTTCTTCGACGCAAACGCCGTCCTCAAAGACCCGAACACGGGAGCTCTCGCCGCGAATGTTTCCGGCGGCGATGGTCTGCACATATCGGGCTCGAGCTACGGCTATATGCTGAACGCGATGTTCAATATGCTCGACGCTTATGACGTAAAAACACGAATTGAAGCCCACGACAGCAAATATGAATAAGAAAAGGCAGGTACATATGTACCTGCCTTGTTTTTATTCCGTAAGCTCTCTGAGCTTGGCTCTGAGGTACTCGTACCTCTCATGCTTCTCAATCTTGGCAAAGTGTACCTCCCGAAGCTGCTCGGGATTGTCCGAATAATCGAGCTTTTCATCGCCGAACTGCTCGCTGGTGAGGTCGAATACGACATCGCCGATGACGTTGTAGCAGTGGTAATTGCCGCCCGGACGAAGCACTCCGTAAACCTTCCCGCCGAAGATGTCCTGCACGAGGAAGGCGGTTATCGAGCACTGCCCGAGCGTGATGTTGTCCGTGCTCCACTTCTCGCGCAGACGGGGAGCGCAGGTGTACTCGCACCATATCTCCGTGAGCGCGTCATACAGCGCCTGCGGAGTGGTTATACCCTTGAATTCGCTGTTTATCGGCGGTACGAGAGCCGTTTCCCAGCCGTAGAATCTGTAGCTCATTCCTCGGTCTTTGTGACAGCGATACCGAGCACGTCGAGACTTGCCTTATCGACAGGCGACGGGCACTCGCTCATGAGCTCGCTCGCATTCTGAACCTTCGGGAAAGCCGTAACATCGCGGAGACTGTCTGCGCCGCACATTATCATAGCGAGGCGGTCGAGACCGATACCCATACCGCCGTGAGGAGGTGCGGCATAGCGGTAGGCGTCAACGAGGAAGCCGAACTTCGCGTCTATCTCCTCGTCTGTCATGCCGAGAGCCTCGAACATTCTCTGCTGGAGCGCAAAATCTGTGATACGCATCGAGCCGCTTGAGAGCTCCGTGCCGTTGAGAACGAGATCCCACGCCTTTGCACGGACGTTAGCGGGGTCTGTGTCGAGGTACTCGAGACACTCCTCCATAGGCATAGTGAAGGGGTGGTGAGCTGCGACCCACGTGCCGCTCTCGTCGTCGAACTCGAAGAAGGGCATCTCGGTTATCCACAGGAAGTTGTACTTGTCCTCGGGGATAACTTCGAGGCGCTTTCCGCAGATGAGGCGGAGAGCTCCGAGAGTCGAGAGCACGGTCTTGGTCTTGTCGGCGCATATCAGCACGAGGTCTCCCTCATGCGCGTCAACTGCTGCGCATATCTTTTCAAGGTCGCCGTCTGCGAGGAACTTCTTGAACGAGCAGTTCGGCTCGTCAGCCCAGCGGATGTAGGCGAGACCCTTTGCGCCGATACCCTTTGCGTGCTCGACGAGCTTGTCTATCTCCTTGCGGGTGTAGGTAGCCGCGCCGTTCTTGACGTTGATAGCGCGTACAGAGCCGCCGTCTTCGATGGCGCTCTTGAATACGACGAAGTCGATGTCCTTGACTACGTCGGTGATGTCCTGAATTTCGAAGCCGAAGCGTGTATCGGGCTTGTCAGAGCCGTAGCGGCTCATAGCGTCCGCGAATGTGAGCCTCTGGAGCGGGAGCTGCACATCAACGCCGATAACTTCCTTGAATACGCGCTGAATGAAGCCCTCGACGCACTCCTGTATGTCCTCGGCGTCAACGAAGGACATTTCGAGGTCTATCTGTGTGAACTCGGGCTGACGGTCTGCACGGAGGTCTTCATCGCGGAAGCAGCGTGCGAGCTGGATATAGCGGTCATAGCCCGCTATCATAAGGAGCTGCTTGTATATCTGCGGCGACTGCGGCAGAGCGTAGAACTTGCCGGGATGAACACGAGAGGGGATAAGGTAGTCTCTCGCACCCTCGGGAGTGGACTTCATCATCATCGGCGTCTCAATCTCGAGGAAGCCGTTTTCGTAGAAGTATTCGCGCGTCACCTTTGCTATCTCGTGGCGCATGATGATATTCTGCTGGAGCGGAGCGCGGCGGAGATCAAGGTAGCGGTACTTGAGGCGGAGCTCCTCGTTGACCTTGGTCTCGTTGGTTATCTCAAACGGCGTGGTTTCAGCCTTCGAGAGTATGCGCAGGTCGCTGACGAATATCTCGACATTGCCTGTTTTGAGCTTTTCGTTCTTGCTCTCGCGCTCGATGACCTCGCCCTTTGCCATAAGCACATATTCGCTGTGGCAGGTCGAAGCCTTCTCGAATACGGCAGGGTCGGACTTATCGTTGAACATCAGCTGTACAACGCCCGTTCTGTCACGCAGGACGATGAAAATAACGCCGCCCTTGTCTCTTATCCTTTCAACGAAGCCGCCTACTACGACTTCCTTGCCTATCTCGGTGACCTCTCCGCAGTAATGCGTCCTTTTGAGTCCCTTCATGCTGTCCATTTACTTATCCTCCCCTGTGAATGCGAACAGCGAGCCGCTGCCGCCTGTTTCCTCGTCCATAAAGTCGAGCATTTTATTGAAGTATACCTCTTCAAACGAAGCTGCGAACTTGTCGCCGAGGTATATCGTAACTTCCTCGCCCTTTTCCATTTCCTTGAGCTTAGCCTTGCCCTCCTCGAGCTCGTTGTCTCCGAGGACTATCGTGAATGCCGCGCCAATCTTGTTGGCGTACTTCATCTGCGCCTTCAAGCCGCGTCCCATGAGGTCGTACTCGGCGTAGTAGCCGTACTCTCGGAGCGCACGTGTGAGCTCCATCGCCTTTTCGAGAGCGGCGTCGCCCATAGTTGCGAAGTAGATGTCGCACTTCTTGGGCGCGAGGTAGTCGCACTCCTGCTTGTCCATAACGAGGAGCAGACGCTCGATACCCATAGCGAAGCCGAGCGCGGGAGTAGGCTGACCGCCGAGCTGCTCAATGAGCCCGTCGTAGCGTCCGCCGCCGCAGACAGTTCCCTGTGCGCCGATCTCGGTGGTGATGAACTCGAAAACGGTCTTGGTGTAGTAGTCAAGTCCG
>CAMHBN010000212.1 GCA_946183385.1 uncultured Ruminococcus sp. | reverse complement strand
TGCTTGCCCGAGCCGTTCACGCCCTCAAAAGGCTTTTCGTGAAGCAGGCACACAAGTCCGTGGCGCTCTGCGACCTTCTTCATCACTTCCATTGTGAGCTGGTTGTGGTCGGCGGCGATGTTTGTGGTCTTGTAAATGGGAGCGAGCTCGTGCTGTGCGGGAGCAACTTCGTTGTGCTTGGTCTTGGCAAGGATGCCGAGCTTCCACAGCTCCTTGTCGAGGTCAGCCATATATTCTGCAACTCTTGTCTTGATAGAGCCGAAGTAGTGGTCTTCCATTTCCTGTCCCTTGGGAGGCATTGCGCCGAAGAGGGTGCGTCCCGTCATGACGAGGTCCTTGCGCTTCTTGTACATCTCGCGGTCAACGAGGAAGTATTCCTGCTCGGGACCAACTGATGTGCGGACGCTTCTTACGCCCTCGTTGCCGAAGAGCTTCAGCACGCGCAGAGCCTGCTTGTTGAGAGCTTCCATCGAGCGCAGGAGCGGTACCTTCTTGTCGAGAGCCTCGCCTGTGTATGAGCAGAATGCTGTCGGGATATAGAGCGTGCCGTCCTTGATGAAAGCGTAGGAAGTCGGATCCCAGGCTGTGTAGCCGCGAGCCTCGAATGTGGCGCGAAGTCCGCCCGACGGGAACGACGAGGCGTCAGGCTCGCCCTTGACGAGCTCCTTGCCCGAGAACTCCATGATTACGCGTCCGTCGGGAGCGGGAGTGATGAAGCTGTCGTGCTTCTCGGCGGTAACGCCTGTCATAGGCTGGAACCAGTGGGTGTAGTGGGTAGCGCCCTTTTCGATAGCCCAGTCCTTCATAGCAGCAGCTACGACGTTAGCGACGGATATATCAAGGGGAGTTCCCCTGTCGATAGTCCTTTTCAGCGACTTGTAGACCTTCTCCGAAAGAGTAGCCTTCATTACTCTCTCATCGAATACCATTGAACCAAAATACTCTGTGACCTTTTCCATTTTTATTTCCTCCGTTTATTCATTGTAGGGGACGTTCTCGCCTGTTGGCTCGGTCGGTGCTTCTGCTTTGGCAGAGGTGTCCACAGGACACCCGCACCGTCCTCGACGTCCCGAAATATTATTCATTTTCAAGAGAAGCTCTGATAAAGTCCGCGAAGAGCTTCTGCGGTTTGTTCGGGCGTGATTTGAATTCGGGGTGGAACTGCACTCCGACGAACCACGGGTGGTCGGGGAGCTCCACTATCTCGACGAGCTTTTCGTCGGGCGACATTCCCGCGATGTGAAGCCCGTTCGAGGTCAGCACCTTGCGGTAGGCGTTGTTGAATTCGTAGCGGTGGCGGTGGCGCTCGTAGATGAGCTCCTCGCTGTATATCTCACGGCACCGTGAGCCCTCGGTCAGCTTGCAGGGGTAAAGTCCGAGGCGCATCGTGCCGCCCTTTTCGGAGATGTTCCTCTGCTCGTCCATAATGTCGATGACGGGATAGGGAGTATCACCGAATTCGGCTGAATCCGCACCTGCAAGTCCGCAGACGTTGCGGGCGTATTCGATTACTGTCATCTGCATACCGAGGCAGATACCGAAGAACGGGACTTTATTCTCGCGGGCGTAGCGAATCGACTCGACCATGCCCTCGATTCCTCTGTGACCGAAGCCGCCGGGAACGATGATACCGTTGCAGCCTTTGAATGTCTCGGCGGCATTTTCGGCGGTGACGTTCTCAGAGTCTATCCACTTTATCTCGACCGCTGCGTCATTGATGATACCGCCGTGCCGCAGAGCCTCCGCAACTGATAGGTAAGCGTCGTGGAGCTCGACGTACTTGCCGACAAGTCCTATCGTGACGTTCTTGTGCGCGTTCTCCGCGCGGCGTACCATTTCCGTCCATTCCGTCAGGTCGGGAGCGTTGTCCGCGAGCCCGAGGTGTCGGCATACCGAATGTGCAAGTCCTTCATTTTCGAGCCACAGCGGTACCTCGTACAGAGACGGAGCTGTGAGGTTCTGGATGACGTCCTCCTTGCGGATATTGCAGAAGAGCGCTATCTTTGCCGACATATCGTCGGGGATGCGCTTTTCCGTGCGGCATACGATTATATCGGGCTGGATGCCTATCGAAAGGAGCTCCTTCGTGGAGTGCTGCGTGGGCTTGGATTTGAGCTCCTCCGAGCCCGCGATATAGGGAACAAGTGTGACGTGTATGTAGCAGACATTTTCGCGTCCCTGCTCGGTGCCGACCTGTCTTATCGCCTCAAGGAAGGGCGTGGACTCGATATCGCCGACCGTGCCGCCTATCTCCGTGATGACAACGTCCGCATTCGCCTCGCTTGCGGCGCTGTAGACCCTGTCCTTTATCTCGTTGGTGATGTGGGGGATGACCTGCACCGTACCGCCGAGGTAGTCGCCGCGGCGCTCCTTCGTGATGACGTTCCAGTAGATCTTTCCCGTCGTCACATTCGAGTGCACCGACAGGTTCTCGTCAACGAAGCGCTCGTAGTGTCCGAGGTCGAGGTCGGTCTCGGCGCCGTCGTCCGTGACGAAGACCTCACCGTGCTGGAAAGGCGACATCGTTCCGGGGTCAACGTTGATGTAGGGGTCGAACTTCTGTATCGTGACCTTGTAGCCGCGCTGCTTGAGAAGTCTGCCCAATGATGCGGCTGTGATACCCTTTCCGAGTCCCGAAACGACTCCGCCTGTTACGAAAATGAATTTTGACATTTTTCTTATGCTCCTTGAAATACATTTATGAGAAAGGCATTCCGCAGACCGGTGGAGAATTCATCTGGATTTTTAAGATGTGTCTGCGGAAGCCTTGGTCAGCTTATGCCTTTTCCCACTCCGCCGAGTCGTGGAGCGCGTTGTAGCCTTCCTCGCCTGTACGTATCTTGATGACGTTCTCGATGTCGTAGATGAACATCTTGCCGTCGCCGTAGTTGCCTGTGTAGAGAGCAGCCTTAGCAGCCGCTACAACCTTTTCAACAGGTACCGCACATACTGCGATCTCAGCCTTTACCTTGGGAAGCAGGTTCATCTCAACTTTAGCACCACGGTAGTAGTTTGTCTGTCCGTTCTGCATACCGCAGCCGAGGACGTTCGTTACCGTGATACCCTTTACGTCGATGTGCTCCATAGCCTCGATGAACTGCTGGAGTTTCTGCTGCTTGAAGATAACTACGATATTTGTAAGCTTTGTTGCACCGTCGGGAGAAGGTGTCGAGTAGTTCTTTACCTCTACCGCTTCATCGACTGTAACAGCGGGAGCTTCGGGTGTACCGACCTTCTTCACGCTCTTTGCGTCGTCCTTGGTGTAGCCGTACATACCTGCATCTGTAAGTGCGGGAGCGAAGTCAGCGTAAGAGGAGATGAGACCGTGCTCTGTAACGTCCAGACCTATGATCTCTTCCTGCTCGGAAGCACGGAGACCGATAGTTGCCTTGATGAGGTAGAATACGATAACCATTGAAACTGCCGTGAAGCCTGCGATTGCAGCGAAGCCTGTGAGCTGTCTGCCGAGGAGTCCGAAGCCGCCGCCGTAGAACAGACCTGCGAGCTGGTCACCGTTCTGGTCAACGAGCGAGTAGCCGGGAACTTCGGGGTTAGCAAGGAGTCCGACTGCGATAGTGCCCCAGATACCATTCATCATGTGAACTGCAACTGCACCGACAGGGTCGTCGATGTGGAGAACATAGTCGAGGAACCATACGCCGAAGCAAACGAGTAAGCCTGAAACGATACCGACTACTGTAGAGCCGAGAGCGTCCGTGACATCACAGGGAGCTGTGATACCAACAAGTCCTGCGAGTGAAGCGTTCAGACACATCGAAACATCGGGCTTGCCGTACTTGACCCAAGTGAATATCATACACGTTACTGTTGCAACTGCGGGAGCGATAGTAGTTGTAAGGAATACCGAGCCGAGCTGGTCGATTGAAGTACAAGCCGCTCCGTTGAAGCCGTACCAGCCGAACCACAGAATGAATACGCCGAGCGCACCGATCGTGAGGTTGTGTCCGGGGATAGCGTTTACCTTTGTCTCGCCGTCCTTGGTCTTGTGGAATTTACCGATTCTGGGTCCGAGGATAGCTGCACCTACGAGTGCTGCGATACCGCCGACCATGTGGATATGTGCCGAGCCTGCGAAATCGTGGAAGCCCCACTGGCTGAGCCAGCCGCCGCCCCAGCCCCAGT
>CAMHBN010000211.1 GCA_946183385.1 uncultured Ruminococcus sp. | reverse complement strand
CATTTCCGAAAATTTTTCAACGATATTTTATCCCTTTGCTCCAGCGGAAATAAGATATCGTCATTTTTCACAAATAATTCTTGTGAGAATTGGTCAAAACAAACAGAAAGGAACTTCGCTATGAACATCTCACTCTTTTCGGGACAGGGCTCCCAGTACCCAAATATGGGAAATGATATCCTCACAGCTTACCCCCACACAGGCGAGCTCTACGACATCGCCTCCGACGTGCTCGGCCGCGATATGCGCAAGGTCTGCTTCGAGAGCACTCCCGAGGAGCTCGCGCAGACCATAAACGCTCAGCCCGCTGTGCTCCTGACCTCGCTGGTGTGCAATTCTGCGGCGATAACCCGCGTCCACAAGGCCGGTATCCCCTTCCGTTTCGACGGAGTTGCAGGACATTCGCTCGGCGAATACGCCGCCCTCACGATGTCGGGTATGGTGTCGCTCGAGGACGTTTTCCGCCTGATAAAGGCGCGTGCCGAGGCTATGGACGAAGCCGCGCGCGAGAACAAGGGCGCTATGGCGGCAGTTATGAAGCTTGCTCCTGAGAAGATAGAGGAGGTCTGCAATAACGCGAAGAATTACGTCGCGGCGGTGAATTACAACTCTCCCATGCAGACCGTCATCGCGGGAACTCCCGAGGGCATCGACGAGGTGAGCGAGATCTTCGCCGAAATGAAGGCGAGGGTTGTCCGCCTCAACGTTGCGGGAGCTTTCCACTCTAAGCTGATGCAGTCCGCCGCCGACAAGTTCTACGAGGCGGCAAAGGAGATAACGTTCAAGGCTCCGCACGTGAAGTATTACTCGAACGTGACAGGCGGCGAGCTGACAGATTTCAGCGATATGCCGTCACTTCTCGCAAAGCACATCGTATCACCCGTGCGCTTCACGTCCGAGCTCGCCGCTATGCAGGCTGACGGAGCTGACACCTTCGTCGAGTTCGGACCCGGCAAGACACTGACGGGACTTGTAAAGAAGACGCTTCCCGACGTGAGGGCGTTCAATATCGAAAACGTGGAAACTCTTGAAAAGGCGGAGGAAATATATGGATAAATACGGTCTTATCGGACACCCGCTCGGACACTCGATGTCGCCGCTCATACACGAGAAGCTGTTCGCGCTCAGCGGCATATCCGACTACAGCTACGAGCTCATCGACATCGCTCCCGAGGAGCTTCCCTCGCGTATCAGCGAGCTGAAGGAGCTCCGCGGCTTCAACATCACTATCCCGCATAAAACAGCCATTATTCCGTTCACCGACGAGCTCAGCGAGAGCGCTCAGCGCTACAATTCCGTGAACTGCATAAGCAATAACGGAGGACGCTTCGTCGGCTACAACACCGACTGCGACGGCTTCCTGCGCTCGGCGGAGGCTCTTCCCCTCGGCGGGAAGGTGCTGCTCGTGGGCTGCGGCGGAGTCGGCAGGATGATAGCCATTGAAGCGGCTCTGCACGGCGCGGAGCTCACTATCGCCGTTATCCCGCAGGATATCAAAAACGCCCAGCTCGTTATGGCGGAGATACTCGCCAAGTGCAGCGGTGCGAATGTGCGCATCTGCCTTGTCAGCGACGTGAATGAGGACTTCGACCTGCTGATAAACGCGACTCCCGTGGGAATGTACCCCAAGACCGGGAACTGCGCGGTTTCCGACGAGCTCATCGCGGATTGCGGCAGCTTCTTCGACGTTATATACAACCCCACCGAGACCCTGCTGATGAAGAAGGCACGCGCTCTCGGCAAGACCGCCGTGGGAGGAGCTTCAATGCTCGTGTATCAGGCGGTGAAGGCTCACGAATACTGGTACGGCGGCGAATTCTCCGCCGAGGACATAGCGAAGATAGTGCTTGATGTGGAAGCCGAAGTCAACAAGATGAACGGTTAAACTGCAGGGGCGAACATTGTTCGCCCGCAGCAAATCGGAAAATCCCGACGGGCGCACACTGTACGCCCCTACTGAGCTCTGAGCTCTGAATTCTGAGCTCTCAACGAATTTTTTATTATACGAATAAGCGGGCGGCGGGATGCCGCCCTGCAAGCTGATGAATTGGAGTAAAATATGACTGTATTTCTTTGCGGCTTTATGGGCTGCGGCAAAACGACCGTCGGCAGGCTCGCGGCGAAAAAGCTCGGCTGCGGCTTCTGCGACACCGACGACCTCATAGTTGAGGACCAGAAGATGTCCATCCCCGATATATTCGCCCGGAAGGGCGAGCCCTACTTCCGCGAGGTCGAGGCGAACATCGTCAAGGGTGTCTGCGGGAAGACGGCTGTTGTCGCCTGCGGAGGCGGAGCAATGCTCAATCCCGATACTGCAAAAGCAGCTTCCGAGGCGGGCGTGGTCGTGTTCCTCGACGCCGACTTCGAGACCTGCTACGAGCGTATCTGCAACGACAAGAACCGCCCTATCGCAGCTTCCTCGACCAAGGAGGAGCTCCGCGAGCGCTTCGACAAGCGCCGCGTGCTGTACGCCGCACACTCCGATGTGCAGATAGGCTGCGGCGGCAGTCCGATAGAGACGGCTGAGAAGATAGTCGAATCCGTGAAGAAACTGCGGTAGAAAGGGCGCTTCTATGAAGATATACAACGCTGAGATATACACTATGGGCGGCGACGGCGTCATCGAAAACGGCTGGATAGAGCTCTGCGACGGCAAGATATCCGCTCTCGGCAGCGGCACGCCCGACGGGCTCTCCGCTGACGATATAGACGCGCAGGGCGGCACTCTCCTCCCCGGCTTCATCGACGCCCACACCCACCTCGGCATTATCGAGGACGGGCTCGCCTTCGAGGGCGACGACTGCAACGAGACCACCGACCCGTTCACGCCGCAGATGCGCGCTCTCGACGGTATCAACCCCTTCGACCGCTGCTTCGAGGAGGCTCGTATGCGCGGAGTTACCGCAGCGGCTGTCTGCCCCGGAAGCGCAAACGCCTGCGGAGGCGAGATATGCGTGATAAAGACCGCGGGCAGGCGAGTTGACGATATGCTCATCGCGAATGCGGGCATGAAATTCGCGCTCGGCGAGAATCCCAAGCGCGTCTACAACGACAAGGACGATACTCCCGTAACGCGCATGGCTACAGCCGCGCTGATACGCGAGGGGCTGTATAAAGCCCGCCGCTACGCCCACGATATGGACAGCTACTACTCCGACAACGAAAACTGCGACCCGCCCGAATACGACGCGAAATTCGAGGCTCTGATGCCGCTTCTCGACCGCAAGCAGAAGGCGTTTTTCCACTGCCACCGCGCGGACGACATCTGCACGGCTATGAGAATAGCCGCCGAATTCTCGCTTGATACGGTCATTATCCACGGCACCGAGGGCTACCTCATAGCCGACATCATCGCCGAGGAGAAGCTGCCCGTGATATGCGGACCTATCATCTGCGACCGCTGCAAGCCCGAAATGCGCGGGCAGGAGCTCAAGAACGCCGCCGTCCTCGCGGAAAACGGCGTAAAGATAGCGATATGCACCGACCACACCGTCATTCCGATACAGTACCTGCCGCTCTCGGCGCAGGCGACCGTCAAGGGCGGACTTGACAGAATGGAGGCGCTCCGTGCGCTGACCATCGCGCCCGCAGAGATACTCGGCACAGAGGAGAGAGTCGGCAGCCTCGCAGTCGGCAAGGACGCCGATATTCAGCTCTACCGCAGAGGCGACGACCCGCTCGGGCTGATGAGCGAGCCCGCACTCGTGATGATAGACGGCAACATCATACGCAGGGAGGTATAACTTATGAAAAAGCTCATAGCAGCACTGCTTTCGGCGGCTGTTACCCTCGGAGCAGCACCCGCCGCAGCTCATGCCGAGGATACCCCCTCGGAAAAAACAGCGGAGGTTGACGGCGTTACCTATACCTACACCATCGAGGACTCCGACCCCGCAGGCATTACGATAATGAGCACGTCCGAAATAGTTGGAACGCTCACCATGCCCGCCGAGATCGACGGACACAAGGTCATCGGCATATACGACAAGGCCTTCCTCGGACAGACAAACCTCGAATTCATCTACCTTCCCAATTCTCTCGAATATATCGGTGATTGGGCTTTTGCGGGCTGTACCTCCATGACAGAGCTCGTTATCCCCGATTCCGTTGGAACTATCGGAGACAGCGCATTCATGGGCTGCAC
>CAMHBN010000210.1 GCA_946183385.1 uncultured Ruminococcus sp. | reverse complement strand
GCATCGCCGATGTAGATGTGCTGAGGGTGACCGATAGTGATACCGCTTGAAGTGATATCCGTTATGTAGTTCGCGCTGATTTCGGAGTTCACAACATCGTTGGTCATTGAGATTCCGTCAGCGCCCGTGTGCTTGATAACGTTGCCCGTGAACTTGATGTTCTTGCTGTTTTCAAAGTGAACAGCAGCGGGAAGCGTATCTACCATCTCATACTTCTTGTTGTGCCAGTTCGACTCTGCGAAAGCAGTGTATGTCTGAGCAGCCTGACAAGTCGCCTTGCCGTGAGAGCCTGCCACATTTGTGAGCTGATAGTCCGTGTTCGCGAAGGTGATACCGCTGAACTCGATGTTTTCAACACGCTCGGAAGTATTGTTGCCCTTTACGAGAATGAGCTGTTCGGCAATAGGAGCCTCAACATCGGCAGTCGTCATATCGTCGCCCTGTCTCGGATAGTAATAAAGCACATCGGCGGTTTTGTCGAAATAGAACTCGCCCGGTTCGTCCACGAATGAGAATGCATTATATATGGTATGAGTACCGCCCGTCGAGAAACCCGCGCCCCAGCCGGGAGTCTGCGCTATCGAGCCGTAGGGCTGCTGATACAGAAGCACCACCGAGCCGTTCTCATACTTGACGTCGCGTGTACATACAATATTTTCGTTCCATGTTGTGCCGTTGATTATCTCGAGGTCGTCGAAATTAGAGGTTATCTTCGGCATCGCGTTGTCGGCGTAGGACGAGCCGTCGTCCTTTGTGCCCGAATCCCATGCCCAGTCAGCCTGACCTGCCTTGATATTGTATTTGCCGTAGCCGCCCTTGGACTGCACCCGCACGCTGCCCATATTGGCGCGGCGGTCATTGACGTAGAGGTTGCGGAGCTTGTAGTCGCGGTCGAGAGATGCCGACCACAGCTTGTCGTTGTACTTTTTCCAGCCCGTCACCTTTTCCGAGCCGTTGATGACGGGGACTTCGTCCGCATAAGCCTTATAGCTTATCGTATGACCGTTCTTGCCCGAATCGCGGGTGTCGAACACGACGGGTTCGGTCAGGCGGTAGTCGCCGCCTCTGAGGTAGACGGTGATGTCGCCCGAAGCTGTGCCGTTTACCTTTCTTACGGCGTCACGCGCAGCTGTGAGAGACTTGAACGGCGAGTTGAGAGAGCCGTCGCCGCTGTCGCTTCCGTCGGGAGAGACGTAGAACACGATGGCGTCGGTATCGGCACCCACCGTGAACAGGAAGCCTCTGTCGAGAACAGGTGCAGCGGCGAGTGAAGCGCCGAGCACAAGGCTGATCCCCGAATTTAGTATTTTCTTTATCTTTTTCATGATTAACCCCCTTCTGGTTGGATATGCTTTCGCACATTAATACTATGTTAACATTATATAAGATGTACAGTCAAATACTCAACCCACTAAATGCAGATAGGGTGGACGAAGTGAACAAATTGTTGGCGAAATACATATAAGAATTCAAAAATCACGAGAAAAATGACAGCACAGTTATTAAATCTAACAGTTATATGTATTTATATCAGCAAGAAATTGATTAAACGAATGTGAGTTGTACGCGCTTCATTCGTGCAAACATTTATGGTAAAATAATGATGTTTTTACAGTGTGACAAAGCTGTGAAATTCCACAATATTTGGTGAATCGGTCAGATATTGCGATTCAAAATATGCATTATTCGGGAACTGAAATGTCCGCAAAGCTGTTGCAAAAAATGTCGTTTTCTGGTATAATATAGAAGCTGACAATTAGTACTCGGAAGGACGTGGTGGGGATAAAGGTCTTCGACTTCGATAATACGATATATCGCGGAGAAAGCTCTGTAGATTTCGCTTTCTATATGCTGAGGCACAACAAGCGCATCCTCCTTTTCCTGCCGTCGCTGTTCTGGAACGCAGCTATGTACAAGCTCTGTCTCGCGAGCAAGGAGACGCTCGAAAAGCGCGTCAACGACGCTATCAAGTTCATCGTCCGCGACAAGGCGGAGCTCATATCGCTCACCGACAGCTTCTGGGAGCGCAACCATACCAAGCTCGACAGGCGGATACTCCGCCGCATCGACAAGGACGACCTCATAATCACCGCGGGTCCGTTCTTCCTCATCGACGCGATAAAGCACAGGCTCAACACGCAGAACCTGATATGCTCCGAGGTGGACTGGGACAAAATGGAGATATCCTTCTTCAACTTCGGCGACAACAAGGTCAAGCGCTACAGGGCGCTCTACGGCGATAAGCCCATCGACAGCTTCTACACCGATTCCTACAACGACCGCTCGATGATGGACATCTCCGACAGGGTCTTCATAGTAAAAGACGGCAGGATAAAGAGCATCAAATAAGCTCTGTATCCTGCCGTTATTCGGCTATAATACGTTCAATTTCAGCTTCCGCCGAGAGGAAGCCGCCAAGCTGTGCAAGGAGCTCCCGCGAGCGCCCGAGGCACTGCTCACGCGTCTTGCCGCGGAAGTACCTCTCCTCGCTGTAAAAGTCCGTGAGATAGCGGAGCGCAAGCTCGCCCGTCACCCACAGGACACCGCTCAACAGCGAGGCTTTTTCTTTGTCTGTGAGCAGACCGCCGAGACCGTCCGTGAAGCCGCGCGTCAGCTCGCGGATACTGCCGGGGTCAACGCCGCCCGTGCACACGGAGCGCACCATATCGCCGTAATCGAGGGCGACGTTCCCGACCATCACCGTGTCGAGGTCGAGGACGGTGCAGGGCTCGCCGATGAGGACGTTGTCGGTCTTGGCGTCGCCGTGAATGATACGCGTGGGGACGCCGTCGAAGCTGTCCGCGAGCCGCTCCCGCAGAGCCGTCAGTGCGGGCGGTATCTCTCTCACGGGACATACAGCCGCGAGCTTGTCATAGTAGCTGCCGAAGTCGTGGAAGCCCTCTATCACGGGCATTATCTCCGCATTTGAGGTGCTCATCACGCGTATGAACGCGCCGTAGGCATACCCCGCGCGGTACAGCTCCCGCCCGCACGGCGAGCCCTCGCAGTAGGCATACATCCGCCAGATACCGCCGTCAGCCTCGGCGTAGTTCCTGCCGCCGCAGTCGGGGAAGTGCGGCACGCTTATGTCCGTACAATTTTGCAGCGCCGCCTCGGTCTGCGCGATATTCGACATGACCGCCTTGGGGTCGCGGAACACAGTGCGGTTGAGCTCCTGCAACACGTACCGCACGCCGTCCGCTGTGACGATTAAGGTGCGGTTGATGTGCCCCGCCGCGACCTCGCACACGTCCGTAATGCCCGAAACTCCAAAGAGTGCAGCTGTCTGCTCAGCCTGCATCTGACGTCACCCGCTTTATCATGATGTCGTAGCAGAGGTAGTCGCCGCCAGCCTCTATCACGCGCGAATCTATCACCATATAGCCCTTTTTCAGGTATATCTGCTTCGCGGGGAGCGACGAATCGAGCCGCGCCGTGCCATAGCTTTTCGCTATCTCAGCCTCCGCAAAGCGCAGCAGCTCGCCGCCGAATCCCCTGCCCTGCTCGTCGGGCAGCACGAAGAGGCGGTTTATGCTGTCGCCGCTTACAGTGACCGTCCCGACCGCTTTTCCGTCGATTTCGGCGAGGTAGACCGTCCCCGCTGCGATGTCCGCGGAGACGTGCCCGCGGCTGTGGTGCGAGAGGAAGAAGTCCACCGCGCCCGCGGGGTAGTAGTGCGGATATATCGCGCGTATCGTGGTCTGCGCGATGTCGTATACCGTGCCGAGGTCGGCGGACGTGGCTGTCCTTATCTCCATATTTTTCTCCTTAAAAGTTCGGCTACCGCGTGTGCGATAGCCGTTTGTCTATTGCGTTTCCCTCGTCATCATCAGCGCCGCGATGACGAGCAGTATCACCGACAGCCATATCGTGCCGAGCCCGTAATGTGCCGATATCACGCCGCCCACGCCAGCTCCGAGCGCGAATATGACGATTATCCCGAAGAAGTGGAGCGCCTTGTATAGCGACTCGCGCTCCCTGTCGCGCAGGAACTTCGAGAGGCTCTCCGTGCCGCTTCTGAGGTTGCCGATGCACATCGTGCTCGCATAGCCGTAGCCGTGCACCGTGCGGAAGGTCTGCACCTGCATTGCGCAGGCAAGCGATACCAGCATATTCGCCGCCATATTGAGGCTCTCGGGCAGGAAGCCCACAACGCAGAGCATAGCCATTTCT
>CAMHBN010000209.1 GCA_946183385.1 uncultured Ruminococcus sp. | reverse complement strand
ACGGGAGAATTGAGCTCCTGAGCAGTGAGAAGGATAGCCTTTGTCCACTCGAGGTTGTTGATGTTGAACTGACCAACCGCATACTTTCCGTCTCTTGCTTTTCTGAGCATTTCTGTAGCTGAAACTAACATATTATATTCCTCCTGAGAATTTCATTTGCAGGGATTTGAACCCTATCGTTAATATTATATCACAGAGCGAGAAAAATTGCAAGTGGAAGTGTGATATTTTTCACATTTTCGGAAAGATTTTACAATACATCTTCGAGGTGTCTCTATTGTACAAATGGAGCGCCCCTTTTTTGTTGATTGCTGACAAATAATAAAAATCTCGCCTCAAGCCTTGCTTTTTGTTAGTATAAATATTATAATAAAGAGTATAAAGGGTGAATTCCCAATTTATGTTATAGGAGTGACTTATAATGCCATTTTGTCAGAATTGCGGCAGAAAGCTTGCCGAAAACGAAGTTTGTAACTGTACAGCAGATGCTGCACCTGCTCCCGCACCGCAGCCCACAGCTGTGCCTACACCTACCCCCGCTCCCGCTGCAAAACCTGCAGAGGCTCCCAAGCCTGCCGAGGCTCCTAAGCCCGTTGAAGCACCCAAGCCCGAGGCTGCACCTCAGCCTGCTGCCAAGCCCGCTGAAGCTCCGAAGCCCGTAAACAATGCTGCTCAGCAGACGCCTCCGCCCGCTCCGAAGCCTGCAAACAACGGCGGTGCTCAGACACCTCACCCTGCTGCTCAGCCTCAGGCTGTTTATCAGAATGTCAACGTTCAGCAGAAACCCAAGAAAAAGACAAGCGTTGGTCTGATAATCGCGCTTATACTTATCCCCATCGTGCTTATTATTCTCATCATAGTTCTTATACTTGCAGCGATATTCGTACCGAGTATGCTCGGATATGTCAATAAATCCAAGATATCCTCGGCAAATTCGAGCGCTACTTCGCTCTATAAGGCTGCCAATTCCGCACTTACCGAGCTCGATGAAGAGGGCTATACCGTAGGCGGATTCTACGTTATCTGCTCCGACAAGGAAAACAACTACAATATCCCCGATAAATTCGACGAGGACGAGTTCTACAAGAAGATGAACAATTTCTTCGCCGACAACAAGAAGATGGACTGGTTCGTTGTATGCGAGTACGGTTCCGCAACTTACACAGCTCAGTCCGAGAACTGGAAGAATGAGATCGTAGGTACATATCCCAACCCTGCAACTGCCGACGGTCCGTGCTACTATGACACATACTACCTCTCAACTACAAAGAGAACAAAGGCTTCTCTCACAAAGCTCTACAACGACGCTGCAAAGAAGATCAAGCAGAAGGCTGAGGACGCTTCATACTACGATTACTATTGATCGGACACTGAAAGGAGCAGCTAAAATATGCCATTTTGTGAATACTGCGGAAGACCAATTGCGGATAACGAGGTCTGCAACTGCAGAAACGTCTCACCAAAAAAGGATAAAAAACCATTATCTCCTGCAATAAAAATCACAATCGCCGCAATTGTGCTGCTCATAGTTGCTTTTTTTGCTCATTTTTTTATTTCGCGCACGATTTATTATTTCTGAAAGAACACAAACTGCTAATAGCGGTGCAAACTCGATACACTATGCGGTGAATTCCATTATCGCAGAAATGGGCGAGGACGGGTATAACGCCAAGGGATACTACCTCATAAGCTCGGACAGAAGCAAAAACATAAATATCCCCGACTACCTCGATGAAGACAGTATGTACAAACGCATCCATAACTTCAACAGTGACAGCGAAAAATATGATTGGTTCGCAGTCGTTGAAAATGACTGCGTAACATACTCTGCTTATGCTTACGGCTGGAAGGGCAAGCCTGTCGGCTCGTATCCCGCTTCTGATTATTCAGGGATATACTACTACGATACAGGCTTCTTTAAGACTAAAGACAGGAAGAAAGCTACTCTCCAAATGCTGTATGCCGACACCGAAAAGAAGGTCAGACAGAAAGCGGAGGACGCTGATTTCCTGCAGGAGATAATGACTGCCACAGAAACAGCAAAGGAGTGAAATACAATGCCATTTTGTGAATACTGCGGAAGACAAATTGCGGACAACGAGGTCTGCAACTGCCGAAACGGTGAAGCGCCTGTCGCTCCCCCGCCCGTCTATGTGAACTATCAGCCCGTATACGGTGCTCCGCAGGGAGCGTCTCAGAAAAAAGAAGGCGGGCTCTGGTGGATATGGCTCATAATCGTACCCGTCGTACTTGTATTCCTGATAGTCCTTGCTATGCTGGCGGCGATATTCGTTCCCGCGTATATCGGCTACCAGAAGAAAGCGAAGATATCCTCCGCAAATGCGGACGCTTCGTCATTATATAAGGCTGTAAACACGGCTCTCGTTGAGTTCGACGAGGAAGGATACAACATCAACGGTTACTTCATTATCTCCTCCGACGAGGACAATAACTGGAACCTCCCCGACTACAACTTCGACCTCGACGACTTCTACACGAGGATAAACAACTACTACGATAAAACAAGTGACCTCGAATGGTTCGTCATTGTCGAGAACGGCTGCGCGACCTATTCCGCAGCAAGTACGGACTGGTCGTCGGAAACAGTCGGGACTTATCCCTCGCGTGCTACTGTAGACGGTCCTGTGCTGTATGGAAGATACTCGGCGTCATACGGCAAGTATTCGCTGACCAAGGTCTACAACGAAGCCTCAAAGGAGCTTGACAACAAGCCAAAGCTTGATTACGACGACTACGGTTCTTATTCATACTTCTAAAACGAAACGCTGTCAGGATAATTCCTGACAGCGTTATTTTTTATTCTTCGGTTCGCGGGAGGTTGAGTTTTTTTGAATCGTTCATCAGTCAGACTTCTTGCCGATGAAATTGCGAGAGAGATACATAAGCGGTATCAGCGCCATAGCTATGACAATGAGGGCGTCATTGTAGCTAAGCAGGTAGCCGAATATGTCGGTCTTCTTGGCAAGGAGATTGAGCGGGTCAAAGAATGCGTTGAATACCGAGAGCAAGATGGATACAGCTGCTCCGCCCATACCGAAGAGCACGGGAACTGATTCGGGGAGCTCCTTGCACCAGAGAACGGCTACGAGAAGAAGGAGCGGGAAGATGAAGAAGCCTGCGCGCAGACCTCTGCCCATATCAATAAACATGATAATACCGATAGATACATAAGAAAGTATCAGCGTCATCGTCCTTACATTTTTCTTGAGAACGCCCGACTGTGCGTTATATATGAGGAATACAGGCACAAGTACAGCTACGGTATAGAGCAGGAAGATGAATATGTCCCTGATGGGGTGAGTCGTTACGGAATAATCAGCTGTCTTGGCGTCAACGAATGTGTAGATGTTGTCGGTGAGCTGATATGCGATGAATACGAGCGCTGTTAATGCAGAACCGCCGAGGACTACCCACTTCATCTTGTTCTGGCTTACCCAGCGGAGCACAAGAGCAACTCCGAGGACGATAACAGGCAGGAACAGAACTGATCTTTCAAGTCCCATCACCACTCTGAATATCTTGTCGGTTGTGTCATAATAATCCTTGGTGAATACGCGTATGATGCCGATGATAGCGCTTATGAAATTTCCGAGCGCTACGAGCACTGCGGCTGCTCCTGCCGCGATTTCGAGGATCTTGCTGAATTCTGGTCTCTTCATTGTTTACTTACCTATCCTTTCGACTTTCATTAGATTGGTCGTTCCCGACACTCCGAGGGGAACTCCCGCTGTTATAGCTACGAGGTCGCCGTCCTCGACAAGCTGATGAGCTTCAGCCTCGTGGACAGCAGCCGCGAAAAGCTCATCGGTGCTGTTTTTTTCATCTATGATATAGGGAATTACTCCCCAGCTCATATTCATCTGCCTGCAAACCACGTCGCTCATGGTGCAGCTGATTATCGGGCAGAGTGGGCGGTACTTCGATATCAGACGGGCGGTCTGACCTCCGAGCGAAACCGTGATGATAGCTCTTGCGTCGAGGTCGTGAGCGGTGGTGACAGTCGCGTGTGCGATAGCCTCGGCGACGTTGCCGTCGGGATTCGAGCGGCGCTTCGAGAACCTGCCCTTGTAGTCGATGTTGTTCTCGGTGGTCTCGGCGATGAGAGCCATGGTCTTGACAGCCTCAACGGGATAGGCTCCCGCGGCAGTCTCGCCCGAGA
>CAMHBN010000208.1 GCA_946183385.1 uncultured Ruminococcus sp. | reverse complement strand
CGCTCAACTACAGCGGCAAATCCGATCCCAACGGTTTTTACATAGGACGTGATAAGTACGGCTCGGATATAGTGGTCGACTTTGACAAGCGCACTGACGATAAGACAAACAGCAATGTCCTTATCCTCGGCAACAGCGGACAGGGAAAAAGCTACCTTATGAAGCTTCTGCTCTGCAATATGCGTGAGTCGGGCAAGAGCGTCATATGCCTCGATCCCGAGGGCGAATATGAGGAGCTGTGCAATAACCTCGGAGGAACGTACATAGATATGATGTCAGGAGAGCATTTTATAAACCCGTTGGAACCTCGCTCCTTCGGTGAGACTGACAGGTCCGATGATGTCCCAGAATCCTTCCGCAGGGTAACAAGGCTGAGCCAGCATATATCCTACCTCAAGGACTTTTTCAGAGCCTACAAGGACTTCTCCGACAGCGAGATCGATACCATAGAGATAATGCTAATAAAGCTCTACTCGCACTTTGGAATAGACGATAACACCGATTATTCCAATCTTTCACCAACGGACTATCCCACAATGTCTGAACTCTATGAGCTTGTCGACAAGGAGTACAGCTCATATAACAAAGAGAAAAAGAATCTCTATACCGAGGAAACGCTCCAGAACATATGCCTCGGCATTTACAGTATGTGCAAGGGTGCGGAGGCAAAATACTTCTGCGGTCATACCAACATAAAGGACGGAGAATTTCTCTGCTTTGGCGTCAAAGGTATAATAGACACCAACAGGCAGCTCAAAAGCACGCTGCTTTTCAACATTTTCAGCTATATGTGTTCACAACTCCTGGGGAAAGGAAATACGGTTGCTGCTATTGATGAGCTCTACCTCTTCCTATCCAATATGACAGCTATCGAGTACATCAGGAATGCTATGAAGAGGGTGCGAAAAAGGGAGTCGGCTCTGCTGCTCGCCTCGCAGAATATAGAGGATTTCCTTGTAGACGAGGTCAAAGAATACACAAAGCCGCTCTTCAGTATACCGACGCATTCGTTTTTCTTCAACGTCGGGAACTGCTCTGCGGCAGAATTCATAGATACAGTACAGCTTCTGAAAACAGAGTACGCCCTTATAGACCATTCCGAGCGCGGCACTTGCCTATACCGCTGCGGAAACGAGCGGTATCTGTTACAGGTTCACGCTCCTGCATACAAGGAGGCACTATTTGGAAAGGCAGGCGGACGATGAGCGAAGCATTAGCAGCCGCAGGGAAAGCCCTGCTCAGAAAAATCGCCGCCGATACCGTCACAGACAGGGAGAAACGCAGCAAGCTCCTCATTGCTTTCGGCAGCGTTATAGCTGCGCTTTTGGCAGCTATGCTCCTTCCTTTTGCTGTCATATATGCTATATTTGCTTCAGAGCCGCCTTCGTTCGAGGTCAACTTCGACGAGGCGGCTTTTTGGTCCCGTCTTACTCCCGAGCAGCAGTCACAGCTCGAAGATATGGAAGCTGATGTGCAAGCGATAGCTGAGGCAATGGAAGCTGCTGATTTACAGGAGCAAACTGCAAAGGCACAGCTCATATATATGTCCTGCTTTGGCGGCGAAAGGCTTACGGACTTCACAGCCTACTCCGAGCACTTCACCCAGGACGACGAACAGCTCATTCAAAGCCTTAACGCAGATTACGGGCTTGAAATAGATTGCGATGAGTATGCGGCTTTGGTCGTACTGCTTACGGAAGAGAATACAGAAAATGAAACAGGAGAGTGATAATTATGAGAGCGCGACTACGCAACAAATACGATGATAAATACAGCCTGACAGTCCAGTTGCCTAAAGAGCCTTTGGAGCTTTACGATATACTTGATAGGCTCGGCGTGGACAATAGGTACTGCAACGTATACATAAACATAGAAGATGAATGCATTCCAAAGGTAATGCGCGAAGGCGGATTCTACGATGATATCTTCAAGCTCAACTTGCTTGCACAGAGGCTCGAACAGCTTCCGCCTGCTGACAAGGCAGGCTTTACTGCTGTCCTCTATGACCATGAGGACTTCAATCTTGATGACCTGACACTCGTCACATACGGACTTGACGCATATCCGATATATCCCTGCGGCAGCTATGCGGAGCTCGGCGAGATAGTTATCGACAACGATATGATACCCGAACTTGAAAACTGTCCCGACGAACTCATACCGCACCTCGACAAAATCTCCTTAGGCAGGCTTGCCGCTGAGCGATTCAAAGGTGTATTCGTTGACGGATACTACTGTGAAGTCGCTGATTATGAGCCACCTGATGTGAAGATAACTATTGCCAAACCGGCACGGAATGAGTTCCTGATATTGATTGGCAAAACAGAAAAGACAGCTCAATGGAATGTGCTGCCATATATCGGGAGCTTTTGTGCAGAGAACGTATACGGAATAAGGTCTCCTCTGCCCAATATAAAGACCGTCGATGACATAGCCAAGCTGAACAAGGTAGCAGAAAAGGTCGCCGGGCTCGACAGAGCGGAGCTGATAAAACTGAAAGCGGTCATGGAAAGCAACTGCTACCGCGGCACAGGTGGAGCACTTATGGCTCTTGACGAGCTTGACCACTATGAGTTCGATGCAAGCGTAAAGTCGTACAGTGAATACGGCAGAGAATACCTCAGCCGATATCTGCCCGATAACTTTGATACGAGCGTTATGGATACGGATTATCTCTGTGCTGTCGGAAGCAGGATACTCGAACGCAAAAGCGGAGGACTGACCTCATACGGAGTTTTGTCAGGTGTTGAGCAAAGGCTTTACTCCGCGCTCGTTATACAGGAGGAAGAAGAAATATGCGATGAAGGACTTGAAATGGAGGCGATACAATGACAGTAAATATACGGCACAGAGGCAGAAGGTGGAGTGAGGACTTCCCCAAGAACAGCTATGAGCTCCTCGACCTTGCTGACAAGCTGAGGAATGATTATCCGTTCAGCGTGAAGATAGAGAATATGTTTGAGCTGGACTATGTGTACAACGAGTTTCAGATAAGTTCACTTGATGATCTTGTGCGGCTGAATCTGTTTGCAGAGCGTTTTTCTGAGATGTATGAGGAGGACGAGGCGATAATGTTTGCGCTGATGACCAAGTACCCGAAGGCAGAAATATCCGAGCTGCTTGATATGACATACGAACTGTCGAGCGTGACCGCATACCCATGCTGTAACGACGAGGAGCTCACAGAGCTGGCGTTCAACAACGAATGGCTTACAGAATTTGAGGATTGCCCTTACGAGGTGCTCGAATACCTCGATACGGATAAAGTCGCAGCAGAAGTCCGCAGACAGCGTGAGGGATATATGTACGGAAGCTTCTATGTCGAACCTGACGGATACATATCTCCCGAAAAAGAGATAGAGCTTCCGAAGCCCGAAACGGGTTTCTTCCGTCTGCTATTGGCGGCTGACCGTGAGAATCGTGTCCCCGACAGATCAAGCTCCGAGTGGCTCACGCTCCCGTGCAGTAAAGCAGACCTCGAGGTCTTCGAGAAGCGGCTCGGCTGTTCGATGAACAAGATGTTATGCATAACCGCTCGGTCAGCTCTTCCGATGCTCCATCCCGTCACGGTCCAGAGAAGTGAGATACCCGTGCTGAACGGACTTGCGCAGAAGCTGTCGGAGCTGAGCCGTGACGAGGTCGTGAAGCTGAAAGCCTTAATGGAGCTTGAAGATGTAAAGAGCATCGGGCAGACGGCACAGCTTATCCCGCGCCTGTCTGAGTATGAGTTTGATCCGCTGTCGATGGACGCGAGCATTTTCGGAAAGGCATATCTGTTCAACAATCTGCCGATAGGCTTCGATACGGAGATATTTGCTTCGGTGGATATGGAGGAATTCGGCAGGAGCATACTCGGTGCCAAAGGCGGTGGTATGACTTCATACGGAGCGGTCTCAGGTCGCGGTCAGAGCCTCTTCACTCCGATATCCAAAGGGCCTGATGAAGACGAGACAGAAGAAATTGAGGACGATGAGTCCGAAGACGAAGAAGAAGGACTGGAGGCGTGTTTAACGTGAGAGACAAGATAATATTATCGATGAGCAATGAAAAATTATCGGCACTGGAGATGTATCTGGCACAGCGGAACACCACGCTGACGGCTGAGATTGATAAATACGCAGAGCAGCTTTACAGCAAGAACGTACCGCAGAACGTCCGTGAATACATAGAGATGACCTCGGACAGCAAGCCGATACGGAAACAGCGACCGACAAGGA
>CAMHBN010000207.1 GCA_946183385.1 uncultured Ruminococcus sp. | reverse complement strand
TACACAGCTGCTCGGCAATAATGCCGACACCGTAACCATGATGATTTATGTCTGCGGCACGGATCTGGAATCCAAAAGCGGCATGGCTTCCTCCGATTTGCAGGAAATGATTAACGCCAAATACGGCGACAACGTCAATATCCTCGTTTATACCGGCGGCTGCAAGGGCTGGAAGACAAAGGGTATAAGCAACAAGGTAAACCAGATATACCAGATAAAGGACGGCGGTCTGAGACAGCTCGTAGCCGACGACGGCAACAAGCCCATGACCTCTCCCGAAACTCTTGCAGGCTTCATCAAATACTGCAGCACCAACTTCCCTGCAAACAGAAACGAACTCATTCTCTGGGATCACGGCGGCGGATCCGTAAGCGGCTACGGCTACGACGAAAAGATGGGCAATGGTTCGATGGATCTCGCAAACATCAGCAAGGCTCTTAAGAGCGGCGGTGTTACCTTTGATTTCATCGGCTTTGACGCCTGCCTCATGGCGACAGCCGAAAATGCTCTCATGCTAGACGACTACGCCGATTACCTCATTGCCTCCGAGGAGACAGAGCCCGGCGTAGGCTGGTACTATACTAACTGGGTGACAAAGCTCGGCAGCAATACCTCCATGCCGACTCTTGAAATAGGCAAGAACATCGTTGACGATTTCGTAGCAAAATGCGCTGAGAAGTGCCGTGGTCAGAAGACAACGCTCTCCGTTATAGACCTCGCGGAATTCTCATCAACTGTTCCCTCAAAGCTCAACACTTTCGCAAACAGTGTAAGCACGCTCATCACGAACAAGGAATACGAGAAGGTATCTGACGCAAGATACGGCACACGCGAGTTTGCGGAAAAGTCGAAAATTGATCAGGTCGACCTCGTTAATCTGGCAGATAATATGGCTACACAGGAGGGCGTAGAGCTCTCAGCGGCGATAAAGGGCGCTGTAAAGTACAACCGAACATCTTCCAACATCACCAACGCCCACGGCGTATCCATCTATTTCCCGTACAAGCGCACATCTTACGTTGACTCCGCCTGCACAACCTACTCACAGATAGGCATGAGCGACGCATATTCCAAGTGCATCCGCCAGTTCGCCAAGCTCGAGACGAGCGGACAGATCGCGGCAGGCGGTTCGGGCTCACCTTTTGCTTCTCTCTTTGGAGGCGGCTTATCGGGAGCTTCCGACAGTGCTGACTCTATAAGCTCTCTTCTCGGAGCATTCCTCGGCGGCGGACGTTCAGTACAAATAGACGGGCTCGACAAGTCCAACATCGCATTTATGAACGACAGCACCATCTCCAATGACAATGCGGCAGACTACATAGCTCTCCACCACTTCGACGTTGAGAACCTCGTATGGACTCAGAAGGGCAGCGAGTACAGGATGACGCTCCCTGACGAGCAGTGGGCTCTTGTACACAGCCTCGACCTCAATATGTTCTACGACGACGGCGAAGGCTATATCGACCTTGGTCTCGACAGCGTCTACAGCTTCAAGGACGGCGACCTCATTGCCGACACATCAAGGAACTGGATCGCTATCGACGGTCATACAATCGCTTACTACCACACAGATACAGTTGAGGACGGAGACGAGTACACTATAACCGGCTATGTTCCCGCTTATCTCAATAATGAGCGCGTGAACCTTATCCTCATCTTCGACAACGAGAACCCCAACGGATACATTGCAGGCGCTGAGCCCGCTTATGTAAACGAGGAGACAGACACCATAGGCAAGGGGATCTCCGAGCTCAATGAGGGCGACAAAATAGACTTCATCTGCGACTACTATACTTATGACGGAGATTATCAGGATTCCTACTATCTCGGCGAACCTCTTACATATTCAAAGGATATGAAGATAAGCAATACCGACGTAGGAAAGGGAGAGGTACGCCTTATGTACCACTTCACTGATATCTACAATCAGGAATACTGGTCTGAGCCAATCGTAAAGTAAACACAAAGGCTGTTATCGGCAGAAACGATAGCAGCCTTTGTTTTGTATAAATACATCAACACGCAACTTTTTGAGATTATTTTTTTGTAGATATTGCATTTATTATTCTAATGTGTTATAATGTAAATAATGCATGGGCTGCAAGGGTATGTGCAGTCATCGTTCAAGACGAAGAACAGATTCAGGAGGATACAAATGTTATTCAAGGATTACATCGACATCAAGGATTTTGTACAGGTTATATGTCCCGTATGTAAAGCTTTGCTGATGGCAGACAAGGATATGGAGTACTGGCACTGCGGTCACTGCGGCGAAAGGCTCAAAATGAGCGAGGTGCTTAACGCCAAACCCGAGGTCAAAAAGAAGCCCGACCCTGTCCTCAAGGGCGAGATATTCCAGCATGAGGACGGCACGCTCTATAAATTTGCAGGCGATTACGAGGACGTCGAGATACCCGAGTATATAACCGCCATCGCTGCGGGTGCCTTCAAGGGCAACAAGAGCATAAGGTCTGTTGTCATACCCGATACAGTAATGGAAATAGCTGATTCTGTATTCAAGGACTGCACATCGCTCCAGAGCGTTCGTCTGCCTGCGACTCTGAAAAAGATAAACTACAAGACCTTTGACGGCTGTGATTCGCTGAAGAAGATAACGATTCCCGCAAACGTCGAGCAGATAATGTACAACGCGATGTGCTGCGGTCTCGAGGAGATCGCCTTCGAGAGCAGCTATACCACGTGGGAGACAGAGAACGATATGACAGAGCCCTCATTCTGGCTCAAAAAGAAGGACAATACATTCGGTGTAAGCCGCATATTCTTCAAGCAGCAGCAGTTCAACGCTGCCGATGTATACAAGCACTGCAGCCTCTACACATTCCTGCGCAGTCAGAATCTATGCACCAACTGCGGCAGCAAGTTCGGTATGTTCAACAAGTGCAAGAGCTGCGGAAAGAAGAAGGAATACTAAGATATGAAATACACACAGGGTCAATACATAATAACCGATAAAAAGGCTATAGCACGCGAGATATACAGCTTCACGATAGCCTGTCCCGAGGTGGCTGCGGTCGCAGCGGCAGGACAGTTCGTGCATATCCGTGCCAATGGCTTCACGCTCCGCAGACCTATCTCTATCTGCGGCATAGACAAGGAAAAAGGCACTCTCCGCATAGTTTTCGAGATACGCGGCGAGGGTACAGCTGAAATAGCGAAGCTCAACAAGGGTGATCTCATTGATATGCTTGCTCCGCTCGGACACGGCTTCACTGTTAATGAAAGCTTCAATAAGGTCGTGCTCGTCGGCGGAGGTATCGGAACTCCTCCAATGCTCCCTCTTGCGAAGATATACGGTGAAAAAGCCGTTGCCATAAGCGGCTTCCGCAACTCTGTGGCGGCTATATTGCAGGACGACCTCAAGGCAACGGGAGCGGAGACTGTCCTCTGCACCGATGACGGCTCTGCGGGCATACACGGCTTCGTTACGCAGCCGCTCACAGAACTCGCCAAAGCAGGCGGTATAGATATGGTATACGCCTGCGGACCTATGCCCATGCTCAAAGGTATCGCCGCAATATGCAAAGAAAACGGCATTCGCTGCGAGATCTCGCTTGAGGAGCGCATGGCTTGCGGAATAGGCGCGTGCCTCGGCTGTGCGTGCCGCACAGTCAGAAATGACGAGGAATACTTCGCACACGTCTGCAAGGACGGTCCTGTATTCAATGCAGAGGAGGTGCTCTGGTAATGGCTGACCTTTCGGTAAAAGTATGCGGCGTTGACTTCAAGAACCCCATAATTCCAGCGTCAGGCGTTTTCGGCTACGGACGCGAATACGAGGAGCTCTTCCCGCTCGATAAGCTCGGCGGAATCGCCACAAAGGGCACGACGCTTCACCTTCGCACGGGCAACTTCGCCCCGCGAATCGCGGAAACTCCCGCAGGAATGCTCAATTCCGTGGGACTTCAGAACCCAGGAATCGACCACTTCATAGAGACGGAGCTCCCATATCTGCTTACAAAAGATCTCGTTGTCCTCGCGAACATAGCGGGCTCAACTCCCGACGAGTGTGCAGAAGTAGCGGCAAAACTCGAATCCACCGATGTACAGATGATAGAGCTTAACATCTCTTGCCCGAACGTAAAGCAGGGCGGAGCTGCGTTCGGCACAAGCTGTGATATGGCGGCGGAGGTAACGCGCAAGGTCCGCGCCGCCACAACAAAGCCGCTCGTAGTGAAGCTCTCGCCCAATGTTACAAGCATA
>CAMHBN010000206.1 GCA_946183385.1 uncultured Ruminococcus sp. | reverse complement strand
GTGACAATATCGGGCAGGGGAGACAAGGACTGCGCCGCCATCGCCCGCTACAGAGGGGAGGATATCTATGAGTAATATCGCAAGCGCATTCAGGAACGGAAAGGCGTTCATACCGTTCATCACCTGCGGAGACCCCGACCTCGAAACGACGGGCAGGCTTGTACGCGAAATGGCAGCAAATGGCGCTGACCTCATAGAGCTCGGCATACCGTTCTCCGACCCCACAGCCGAGGGACCTGTCATTCAGGCGGCAAATATCCGCGCACTTTCGGGTGGGATCACAACAGATAAGATATTCGATTTTGTGGCGGAGCTCCGCCGCGACGTGAAGATACCGCTCGTGTTCATGACTTATGCGAACGTTGTCTTCTCCTACGACGCAGAGCGCTTTATGGCTCGCTGCTGCGAGACAGGCGTAAGCGGAGTCATCCTTCCCGACCTTCCGTTCGAGGAAAAGGACGAATTCAGCGCGGTATGCAGACAGTACGGAGTTGACCTCATCTCGCTCATAGCTCCTACGTCAGCTGACCGTATCGCTATGATAGCCAAGGAGGCTGAGGGCTTCATCTACATCGTATCGAGCCTCGGAGTTACGGGCGTGCGTTCACAGATAACTACCGATATATCTTCGATAGTCAAGGTGATACGCGAGAATACGAACGTGCCGTGTGCAGTCGGATTCGGTATCTCGAATCCGGAGCAGGCGGCTAAGATGTCGCAGTACGCGGACGGAGTAATCGTCGGCTCAGCTATCGTCAAGCAGATAGCGGAGTACGGCAGGGATGCTGCGGCTCCCGTCGGAGAATTCACCGCTAAGATGAAAGAAGCAATAAAATAACAAAAACGTGCCTGCGGGGGTAATACCCTGCGGGCACGTTATTTGTTTTCAGCCATATATCGGGCGTATCTTTCGAGCGCATCGTAGTCGTCCCTGTTAATGGAGTAGTTGGTGGTCGTATCGGTCACGGCGTTGTAGTAGCTCAGTGCGGAGCTGTACGCGAAGAAGACCTTGTCGTATTTCTCCTCGGCACCTGACTGCAGCACCCGTACGACATCCGCCCAGTTTTCGGCAGTTGCGCCAAGCGGCAGACCGTCCATGACCATAACGAGCCCGAAAGTGTTGATACCTCGTTTTTTGTAGGTGCTCAGCTTGCTGAGCTTCTTGCGGAAGATGGTCTCCAGAGCGGCAAGCTCGTCGTTTGAGTCTACCGAGGGGAGAATATAGAACTCCTCGCCTGCACGGGCTCCGCGGTGCTCAGCCTTGTTCTTGTAGCGGACATCGCCTGTCTCCCAGAAGTGAAGGCAGTCACCGACTATGGCTTTATTGAGGCTTATCGCCAGTTCCGTGACCTCTATACCTGCGGTGCCGTCGTCGCTTTGCAGGTCGGGAGCGTCTGCTGCCCGCCAGCTGTCATAGCAGTCGAAGCAGTACCTAAGCACCGCGAGCGCGAAATGCTCGGTATAGTATTTCATCTCCTCAGCCTTCAGCGGCTTCGGGAAGTGCATATTTCTTATTTCGTCAGTCAGCACGATACTCATATCAAGCCTCCGTATCTTTTGTAGTCAAACTGTGACCGAATCACTGATAACGCGGTTCTTGCCGTGATTCTTGCCGTAGTAGAGCTTCTTGTCGGCTTCCTGTATCCACGCATCGACGCCTTTTCTGTCAGCTCTGTCTGCAATGCCGATAGTTATCGTGACCTTTATGTCCGTATCGCTGAAATGAACAGGAGAGTTCTCAATGCTCCTTCTAAGCTCTTCGAGAATACTTATGGCGTCATTTTTCGGATTCAGAGATATTATAAGAAACTCCTCACCGCCCCAGCGCGAGATCTCGCATTCCGAGCAGACCTGCCTCATTTGCTCGGATACGGCTTTCAGTACCTCGTCGCCCGCATTATGACCGTAAGTGTCGTTGATACCCTTGAAATTGTCGATATCAGCTATTGCGAGCGTAAATGCTCCGTCCTCGGAGCTCAGAGCCTCAAGCCTGTCCATCATATAGTGGCGGTTGTAGAGCTTGGTGAGTCTGTCGATATGTGCGGCTTCGATGAGCCTTTTTTCGGAATCTACCACGGACTTGATGAGAAAGTTCGTATAGTATATCAGGAAACCGAAAACGATAAGTGCATTGAATATCCAGAAGAAAGCGGCGGCGCGGTGGTCGCGCTCATAAACAGGACCGAAATACGCTACGTATCCTGTGCATAAGATGTAGAATACGGCGATGATAACGCTTACGACAATTGCCTTTATACTGCGGCGACCGAGCTTGTACGAGATGTATTCTGTGACGAACATGACAGGTATCATCGAGAAGCAGTACAGGTGGAAGCCGTATCCGTATCCGAGGCAGACTGTTGTCACTCCCATATACAGGGTCAGCCAGCAGTATACCAGCCAGACGTAGAAGTCGAGCTTATCCTTGAATATGAGGATAAATCCCGCAATATAGATAAGAGCGGTTGGAATGCTGAAAATTACGAGAAATTGCACATCTATGAAGGCGAAAAACGCCATCAGTCCGAAAACGAGGAGAAGTATTACTGTATTTACTGCTGTTGCAACCCTCTTAACGGAAGAAAGGTCCATTTGTCATTCTCCTTTGCTGTTACAGCAACGACCCCCGAAGCTCGGAGGTCGCTGTACTTACTTTTTCAGGAGCGAGAGTATCGCTCTTGTGTTTCTTCTCTTGACTGTGCAGGTCTGATCCTTGCAGTTGGCACAGCGGAGTATCTGGTTTGAGCCCTCCCAGAAGCGTTCGGGGTGGAGCGTCCATGCGAACTCCCATGTAATTATGACTGTAGTTCCCATCAGGAAGAGAGTCCAGCCGAAGAAGGTGTTGAGCAGAAGCATCGGCGTGAACATGAAGAAATGTCCCCAGTCGTATATTCGGCAGTTTACACAGCATTTGTCCTTTTGTCCGAACGTCTGGAACGGGCAGAACAGCAGTATGCAGATGTAATCGCACAGAAAGTATATCGCGGTCAGCAGGACGAGCTCGGGTTTGCCGATGACTCCCGTGAAGAAGAGTATCGCGAATATGGAATTGAGTCCCAGCCATGCAAGCATCGAACGCCAAGCCTTCTTGTTCTCGTTCTGCACGTATCTGAGCAGTTCGAGCTCGGAGTACCCTTCCACAGGCACATAGTTGATTTTTCTCTTTTTGCCCGCGCCCATCGTCATGAACCTCGGCGGTACGATATGCAGTGACATCAGTCCCATAAATACGAGCCACATCAGATGCATGAAATTGAAGCCGCGTTTTACGGGAGTTATCGTGTATTCGTAGAATGCCTCCTTATCACGGAGGTAGAGGTATACCATTATGATGACGGCAGCGAGGCGGAATGCGAATTTCAAAAAATAGACCTTCATTTTCCATGTCTTGAAATACTTCATTATTCCGCACCTCCCGACACAATTATTCATTATGTACATTATACAACAATAAATCGCAAATGTCAAAGAATTTTTTATGACCTTTGGTCAGTATATCGCGCTCTTGCCGATTTTACTGTCTTCGTGCCGTATTGACAAGTTTTTCACGTTCTGCCCGTTGACAAATCTTTGAGTTTGTTATATAATATAGTGTACACATTAGGGGGCGTAAAGGTTTCGACGGGGTCCTTGAAGTGTGATAAGCGAGCGGAGTACGGCGTGACCTCCATAACCGTCGCCACGTTTAAATATAAACGCAAGAAATAACATTACAGTTTCTAGAAATAGCGAACTGGTAGCTGCTTAAGTCAGCTACTGTCCACCGTGAGAGTACCGCGGCTCACGCTTGGGCATTGATGAGCGGTGAACGTCGCGCGGAAGTGTCCGTGTCCGCGTGATGAATACGGACTACCCTGACTTACAGCCCGACTATCGGCGGTCTGACAGGGGAATTACAATAGGTAGGATACGCTCGTAGAAAGTTGCATGGATAGAATTTCGGACAGGAGTTCAATTCTCCTCGCCTCCACCAAACAATGCGAAGTTGAACTCTCTTGCAGAGGGTTCAGCTTTCGCGCAATCAGCTCCACCAGCGCCAAGCGGGCGCCCGCAGTTCGCGTGGGCGCTCGCAAGCTCGCTAACGTCGAACGAAAGTGCTTGTCTTCTTTCGCGCACGGAAGCAAATTCAAATTGTACAGAGATATTTTTAGTCGTGTGTTTGAAAATTAGGTGGCATAGTGAAGAATAAAAATTTTCAGGCGTTTCTGTATTATTCACTATTCATTCTTCACTAAAGAAAAAATCCAAATAAAGATTT
>CAMHBN010000205.1 GCA_946183385.1 uncultured Ruminococcus sp. | reverse complement strand
CCTTCATGAAATTGTAACTGAGGTAAATCATGCCGCTGTCCGCTCCCGTGATAAATGCCGACGCCGATTTGTCCGCGGCTGGGTACTCGTCCTCGACGTAGCAGAAAGTGCCGTAGTTTCGGTACTCTCCCGTCACGAGGTCAACGGAGCAGAGGTAGTCGTAGCCGCCGACATTTCCCCACGAGCCGCCCGCAAAAGCGTCCTCGTCAACGTCGGGGTCGTAGGCGATGAAGTAGAGCTTTTTCCCGCTTATGACCATAGTTTCCTCGCTCCTCGGGACGGCGTCCTCGAATTCGCACAGCATCTCCACTTCGGAGTTATCGAGCGAGGCTTTTTTCAGCGCGGAGTGCATTTTATACACGGGCTTGGCGTTTTTCTGCTCCTCGAAGCCCTCCTTGTGTGTGAAGAAGTAGGCGTTGCCATCATAGACGACGGGGTGTTCGGCGACCTTCGCGAGGCAGTCGGAGCCCGTATGCGTGCAGTTCGGAATCGCACAGAGCGGCAGAGTCTTCATCGTGGCATAGTCCAGAAACATCGCGGTGCTCCCCATGGTGTTCGATGTGACGTCGTAGACTGCACCGCTTTCGCAGTCGCGCACGCCTATCTGATAGAAATGTGTCGGCTCCTGTTCGGTTCGGATTTCGCTGATACTTCCGCAGCCGGTGGCAAGTGCTATATTTATTATTCTTTTCATATTTATTCCTCCCGAAAATGAGATTTCTACACAATACAATAGAATTATAAGCCTTATCTGTGACACCTTTTTATCATAGACCATAAAAACTCCTGTGTCAATTTTACAGTCGTCACACATTGCTCTTTATATTACGAAATTAAGATACAATGTACAAAATCAGACCTTCATCTTTGTGCAATCATACGAAATTTCAAAAAATTCAAAATAATTTCGACTTTTTTGCCTCCGAAAGTCACTTATATATGAAACTGTCCGCATGGACAAAATAAAGGAGGTAAAAACCATGAAAAAAATCACATCTTTTCTGGCAGCACTTGCGCTCATCTGCACACTGACTGCCTGCTCGCACAGCAGCCCGTCTACGAGCGGAGGCAAAAGCTCTACATCGGGCAGAGACACCGCTGTTCTGACGGCGAGTCAGACTGTCTACAAGGAGGACAGGCTTCCCGTTCCCGAGGACTTCTACTACCCGAAGGCTCTCGTTCCCACGGTGGACGGCAGGCTGATGTTTATCTACAACGATATGTACTTCGCCGACCGCGCGGTGCTATACGACCAGCAGCTCAATATGGGCAGCAGCTTCGACATTGAGCGCGAAGAAGGCGAGGGACTTTCGTTCTATGCGCTCACGGATTCGGGTATTAAGGCGCTGAGCTCGCGCTATACGGACAGCGGAACTCTGCTGTCCGTCAAGACCTATTCTACGGACGGCAAGGTCATCTCCACGACCGATCTCCGCGACCTCGACGGGCGACTGAGCTCAAACGATGTCCGCTTGTACAACGCCAGCTTCCACGGTGAGGACAGCCTCATCACTCTCGACAACATCGCAGTGATAGTGGACGGCGAGGGAAATGTGACCGAGAGCTGCGACGCCGACATGGGCGCTACCTACTCCTTCGACCGCGACGGACGGATAATCTGCTCCTTCTTCAAGGACGCCACCCGCCTTGATACTCTCCGCACGCCGAAGGAAGACGAGCTCTCCGAGAATCCGAACGGCTCGTTGATGCTGCACTCTCCCGTTATGGGCGACGACCGCTACTCGGCGTATCTTATCCTCAATGACGGCGTCTACGGCATGGACTCAAACGGCGACAAGACTCTGCTCCTGAGCTTCACTGCCTCGAATGTTAAGCCGTCGGAGATACTCGATATCAAGCCGTTTGGCGAGGGCAGATTCATTGCGTGCACCGAGAGTGAGCTCCGACTGCTGACCGTCCGTCCCGACGACTACACCGACGACCGCGAGACTGTCATCGTCGGTATGCACAACCACGTAAACACCGTAAACCTCGATACGGCGACCGAATTCGCGTCCAAAAGCGAGGGCTATCAGGCGGAGTTCCGCGAATACGAGTACGGCGAGGACGACCTGTGGAAGGACATTCTCGCTGGAGACTCGCCCGACGTCTATATCCCGTTCGACCACGACGAGCTCTACAGATACGTGAATCTCGGCGCGCTCGCGGACTTCGGTGAGCTCCACGACAAGTACGGCGGACTGAGCGAGGACGACTTCCTGCCGAATATCGTCAGCGGAATGAAGTACAAGGGCAAGCTGTATTCGATGAGCGGCTACTTCATGCCATCGCTGATAGTGGCTAACCGCGACGTCCTCAGCCGCGAGCAGGCTGAGTGGGACTACGGCGAATTCTACGACTTCGTAGCGAGCCAGCCCGCGGATATGTACCTCGCCGAGCACTACCTCATGGACGACCCCGCGGAGGTTTTCAGGTGGCTATGCGGCGAGAACTGCACCGACTGGGTTGACTACGACAAGGCTGAGTGCAGTTTCGATTCGCCCGAGTTCGTCAGGCTGCTGGAATTCTGCAAGAATGCGAACTGTATCGGCAGCTACGGCGACGATTACTACGCGAATATCACTCAGGAGCAAATGGCGTTGGACTCGTCTGAAAATATGAGTATGCTCGGCAACAAAAAGGCTATTTTCGCCGGACTGTACGGTGTCAGCAGGTTCGATTCCTATTTGAATTCAGCCGAGGCGCATTCTATGTCCCTCGACGATATCACCCTCGTAAATCCGCCCAATAACAGGCGCGGCGGTTCGTTCACGATTCAGGAGGATTACTGCGTGCTGACGAGCGGTAACTGTCAGCAGGGCGGCTGGGAGTTCGTGAATTATGTGCTCAGCTCCGATGTTCTGGGAAATACTTTTCTTCCCTACGGCTATCCCACGAACAAGGAAGCCTTCGAGACTTACATTCAGAGGTCTTACGAGAACTCAAATACAGGCGATACTGTGAGCAGCAATGTGAACGGCTATTCGTTCAAGTACACCCCAAGCATGACGCAGGAGCAGCTGGACTACATCAGGAGCGTCATTCTCAGCTGCGACAGGCTCGGTACGTGGGACGACAAGCTCAGTCCTATCCTTACCGAGGAATTCGGCAGCTACATCGCGGGCGAAGCCACTGCCGAGGACTGCGCGAAGCATATTCAAAACAGAGCCTCGATACTTCTCAGCGAGCAGTCATAAAGCGCAAAAAGCGGCACTTATTTGAGTGCCGCTTTCTCATTGTAAAATGGTTCAGCTTACGCTATGATAGTGTGAAAAAAATAAGGTCTCACAATAATGTGAGACCTTATTATATTATATTAGATTCATTTTTAGGCTGTTTTATGGTTATAGAAAAAAATCAGCATTTTTTGTTGCACTTATGGTATAATCAAGGAGTAGATGTAATGAAAGGAGAATGCTGATGACAGATAAGGATTACCGCAAAGCTTACGAAGTCTCGGAATATGCCGCTCAGAAAATGCTGTTTGACGAATACATCAACTACGTTTATGCCATAGTATTCTCAATGCTGCGTAGCGTCGCTGCCCGCGAGGATATTGACGAATGCGTAAGCGACACCTTCGCTGATATTTACTCGGGGTTCAACTCGAACAACCGGTTCGACGGCGACCTGAAAGGCTTCATAGCCACTGTTGCAAGGCGTAATGCCGCCAATTATTACAATCGCCTGAGCTCCAAAAACAGGGAGAGTTCAATAGACGAGCTTAACGAAACTGACTGCAGAAGCGATGTTCCAATGGAATCAGAAAAGGCAGAGCTTAGAAGGATACTTATACAGAAAACACTTGAGCTCGGAGAGCCCGACAGCACAATAGTGTTTCAGAAGTTTTTCTGCGGGAGGAATTCGAAGGAGATAGCGAAAATGCTCTCGATGAACCCAGCGACGGTGCGAATGCGCTGTACCAGAGCCATAAGGAGACTGAAAGCTCTGCTTGCCGAGGTAGGGATAACGGAGGAGGATATGCTATGAATGATATGAAGTTATTTGATATCCTCAACAATGCCGATGATGAAACCATTGAAATGCTCTCCGAAGCTGTTGAGTTCACGACCTCTCGGCAGAGACAGGAGCTGTTCAGCCGAAGCATAAAAAAGGCAGAGGAAACGAAGGCCTCTGAGAGTGGCTACAGCAATGGAATGACTGTCAGCGGAACGGAAAGATACCGCCGTCACACACTTGCCAAGGTAGCGGGGATAATTGCTCCGCTTATCGTTATTACGGGAGGAGTGTTCGCACTGTATCATCAAGT
>CAMHBN010000204.1 GCA_946183385.1 uncultured Ruminococcus sp. | reverse complement strand
ATGAGCTCACGGACTACGCAGCTATGCCGTTTGCGGACGAGAGCTTCGACCTTATTATCAACAGGCACGGCTCATTCGACGCAAAGGAACTTTACCGCATACTAAAGCCGAACGGTTTATTTCTTACCCAGCAGGTCGGCAACCTCAACGACCGCGAGCTCGTAGAGTTCCTGCTTCCCGATGCTCCGATACCATTTCCCGAGAATGACCTCGCTCAGCAGTCCGCCCTTCTTGCAAATGCGGGATTCATCCTGCTCGAACAGGATGAGGCATTCCGCCCGATAAGCTTCTCGGACACGGGAGCTCTCGTTTGGTTTGCCAAGGTCATACCGTGGGAATTCGTCGGCTTCTCGGTCGAAAAATGCTATGACAGACTTCTTGCCGCCGAAAATGTTATCCGCGAAAGCGGTCACATCGACGGCAGGATACACAGATTCTATATCGCCGCTCAGAAGAGTTAAGCGGCAGAGCATCACTCAGAAAGAACATCAATGGCGCTGTTCTTTTGATAAATTTTCAGTAAAGGAAAGTGATTGATATGTCAAGATCGCTGTATATCCCCGAGGGCTATAAATCGGCTCTCACGCTGAGAGAGACTCAGCACGCAATCAAATACATCAAGGACGTATTCCAGCAGGCGCTCTCGTTTGCACTGACGCTTGACCGCGTATCCGCTCCGCTCATTGTTAAGAAAGGAAGCGGTATCAACGACGACCTCAACGGCGTTGAGCGCAAGGTCGACTTCTCTATAAAGGAGATCGACGGCGAGGGCGAGGTAGTGCAGTCGCTCGCGAAGTGGAAGAGAATGGCACTCTACCGCTATGGCTATAAAGCGGGCGAAGGCATCTACACCGATATGAACGCTATCCGCCGCGACGACGACACCGACAACACCCACTCCATTTTCGTTGACCAGTGGGACTGGGAGAAGGTCATTACCCGCGAGGACAGGAACATTCAGTTCCTCAAGGAGACCGTTACCTCTGTAGTTAAGGCTATAGCCTACACCAAGCGCAAGGTGAGCCTCCGCTACCCTCAGATAGCGGGAGAGATCTGCGAAAAGCCCTACTTCATCACAACTCAGGAGCTTGAAGACAAATACCCCGACAAGACAGGTCACGAGCGCGAGCGTCTTATTACTCAGGAGCACAAGACCGTATTCCTCATGCAGATAGGCGGCAAGCTCGCGAGCGGCGAGAAGCACGACGGACGTGCTCCCGACTACGATGACTGGTCGCTCAACGGCGATATCCTCGTATGGGACGACGTGCTCGATGACTCGCTCGAGGTTTCATCAATGGGTATCAGAGTTGACGCAGACTCGCTGAAATCACAGCTTGCTGAGTGCGGCGCTGAGGACAGGATGCAGTACCGCTACCACCAGATGATAGCGGACGGCACGCTCCCGCTGACAATAGGCGGCGGTATCGGACAGTCGAGACTGTGTATGCTTCTTCTCAACAAGGCACACATCGGAGAGGTACAGTCCTCGATATGGACTGACGAAATGGTGCAGAAATGCGCCGAGAACGGCATAACGCTTTTATAAAAGAAATCGGGCGGGAACAGCATTGTTCCCGCTCTTTTTATTGACAATTGTTATATTAACGTGTATAATGTAATTGATATAATAGTGTGAGGTGAGAGCGCATGAAAAAAGTCAGGATTACCGTTATGCGGACTGCCCGATACGATGACCTTATCAAAAAATACGAGAATCCGATAGAGCACGCCTGCGATATGGCGGTTGGACAGGTCTTCGTCGCGAACGGCTGGGCGCGTCCCGACGGATTCTGCGACAGCGCGTGGGAGACCGTTTCGCCCTTTGTCATGGCGCTTTCTCACGGCGCGGAGAACCTCTACGACGGCTGGATGAAGAACAGCAGGTCGGCAATGATATCATGCAACGACGGCTTCCGCCCCGTCAGCTTTCTTCTTGAAGCTACGGACGAGGACGCAGATTAACGAACACGAAAGGAAGTGTGACAATGCACCTTAGAAGAATTATTGCGGCGGCGATGACGGCTGTTATTGCGCTTGCACCGATGATATCGGGAGCTCCGCAGAGAGCGCAGGCGGCAGAGCAGACCGTCACGTTCAGCTGCTTCGATACAATTATAAACGGCGGCGAGCCTATCCGCGGAGTGGACGTCTCGTCGATAATCTCAATTGAAAATGCGGGCGTAAAATTCTACAACGAGAACGGTCAGGAGCAGGACATCTTTCAGACCCTCTCCGACAACGGCGTGAACTATATCCGTATCCGCGTGTGGAACGAGCCGAACGACGGCAACGGGCATACCTACGGCGGCGGTAACAACGACGTCAAGGTCGCGGGACAGATAGGCAAGCGCGCTTCCGAGTACGGAATGAAGCTTCTCGTGGATATCCAGTATTCGGACTTCTGGGCAGACCCCGCAAAGCAGACCCGCCCGAAATACTGGGCTCCGCACGACCACGACAAGCTCAAGGGCGAGATATACAAGTGGACGACGTGGGTGCTGGAGTCGATAACCAATGACGGCGGCGACATCGGCATGGTGCAGGTCGGCAACGAGACGAACTGCTTCTTCTGCGGCGAAAAGGATATGTATAAGATATGCGACCTTTTCGCGAGCGGCAATAAAGCAGTCCGCGACTTCGACCGCAATATTCTTATTGCACACCACTTCGCTAACCCGAACAAGACCGACTACTACAAGTGGTACGCGCAGGTCATGAACGAGTGCAAGCTTGACTATGACGTGTTCGCGACCTCGTATTATCCCTACTGGCACGGCTCGCTCGACAATCTGACGGGCGTGCTCAAATACATCGGTGACACCTACCACAAGTACGTTATGGTTGCGGAGACAGCCTACCCTTACACTAACGAGGACGGCGACGACTTCGGCAACACGGTGACCTCGCAGTCCTCGAACGTTGACCTGCGCTACCCGATATCAGTAGAGGGACAGGCTCAGTGCCTGACGGACGTCTTCAAAGCAGTCGCGGACACAGGCAAATGGGGACTCGGCGTTTTCTACTGGGAGCCCGCATGGCTTGGTACCACGGGCAATATGTCGCATGAGCAGCGCAAGGCTCAGTGGAATACCTACGGCAACGGCTGGGCGACAGATACCGCCGGCGAATACGACAAGGACGCCAAGGAGGCAGGCGGTTCGAGCTATGACAATCAGGCGCTGTTTGACAAGAACGGCAAGCCGCTCGATTCGCTGAAGGTCTTCACGCGTATCCTTCCTCAGCAGGAGAAGGAGAAGCCTGTTCAGACACTTGAAATAGCCGAGGGCAAGTATCGTATCAAAAACGTGAACAGCGGCAAGTACCTCTCCGTCATAAACGGCGAGGAGCGCTCGGACGCGGGCGTTATACAGTACAAGGCTGACGGCGCGGCTGACTATAATACGTGGTATATCAAGCCTGTCGGAGACGGCACATACGAGATATTTTCGGCAATGGGAGACGGTAAGACGCTTCTGCTCGAATTCGACCCGCAGAAGGGATACAGCAACAATACGGGCGTAGCTTCGGCAAGCGGAGCAGACGCTCAGAAGTTCATATTTGTCGCTTCGGGCGATAATATGTACATCGCTACCAAGGAAAGCAAGGGACGCAGTGCCCTCGAGATAGGCGAGGCTGTCATCGACAACAACGGCAATGTCAGACGCGAGCTCAGCAACGCAGTCGAAAATCTCTCATGGGTGCTCGAGCCCGTCGAGGACTACTTCCTGCTCGGCGACCTCAACGGCGACGACAGGGTAGACACCTTCGACCTGATACTGCTCCGTCAGAGCGTGACAGGCGGCTCTGTTGTGAGCGCGGCTGATGTCAACGACGACGGCGAAACAGGTGTTGCAGACCTCGTGAAGCTCGGACGCTTCCTGCTCGGAGGCGACAAATTTGACAAGCCGAGCAAGGGCACACCCCGCAACACCATACCTCCGAGAATATGAAAAAAGCGGCTGAATGAAACCCATTCAGCCGTTTCCTTATGCCTTGTAGTCTTCCGCTTGCTTTTGCAGCTTCACATCGACGAGCGCGTCGATAAGCGTGCCATTTTCGCTGTATTCCTCGGAAAAGACCTTGCCGTCCACGCGTATGCGGTTGATGAAGGCTGTCTTGTCGTAGGGGACGAGGAGCTTCATACGCTTCGCTGTTTCGGGCAGATTCCGCGCGATACAGTCGAGCAGCCTGTCGAAGCCGCTGTGGTGCTTTGCGGAGATGATAACAGTGCGGTCGTCCTCGAAAACAGTGTCGGGGAATAACGCCGC
>CAMHBN010000203.1 GCA_946183385.1 uncultured Ruminococcus sp. | reverse complement strand
TCTATGGTGCTGTCAAGAGCAAAATCGTAAATATCTTCGGCGTCGAAGTGCTTTTTGCCCTCGGCAGCGCTGTTTGCAAGTATATTCGTGAAGTCGATGTTCTTTTCGGCGGCACTGTCCTTGATACGGAGAAGGTCCGTGCGTCCGACAAGCTCGTCAACCGTGCGTATGCCGAGCTTAGCCATATACTCGCGGAGCTCCTGTGCGATGAAGTGCATGAAGTTCACGATGTATTCGGGCTTGCCGCGGAAACGCTTTCTCAGCTCGGGGTTCTGCGTTGCGATACCCATAGGACAGGTGTCAAGGTTGCAGACCCTCATCATCACGCAGCCCATAGTTACCAGCGGAGCAGTAGCAAAGCCGAATTCCTCGGCTCCGAGCAGAGCCGCTATGAGCACGTCGCGACCTGTCATCAGCTTGCCGTCTGTCTCGATACGAACGCGCGAACGCAGACCGTTGAGCATAAGCGTCTGGTGAGCCTCGGCAAGACCGAGCTCCCACGGAAGTCCCGCGTTGTAGATGGAGCTCTTCGGAGCTGCGCCTGTGCCGCCGTCATAGCCGGAGATGAGGATAACCTGTGCGCCTGCCTTAGCAACGCCTGCCGCAACAGTACCAACGCCTGCTTCGGATACGAGCTTGACGGAGATACGTGCCTTGTCGTTGGCATTTTTGAGGTCATATATGAGCTGTGCAAGATCCTCGATAGAGTAGATGTCGTGGTGAGGCGGAGGCGAGATAAGTCCCACGCCTGCGGTGGAGTGGCGGGTCTTCGCTATCCACGGATAGACCTTGCCCGAGGGGAGGTGTCCGCCCTCGCCGGGCTTAGCGCCCTGAGCCATTTTTATCTGAATTTCCTGCGCGGAAACGAGGTATTCGCTCGTAACGCCGAAGCGTCCCGAAGCCACCTGCTTGATGGCGGAGCACTTGTCCGATTTCAGACGCTCGGGGCTTTCGCCGCCCTCGCCGCTGTTGGACTTGCCTCCAATGCTGTTCATAGCCATTGCCATGCACTCGTGCGCCTCCTGCGAAATGGAGCCGTAGGACATAGCGCCCGTCTTGAAGCGCGTGCAGATACTCTCGGCGGATTCGACCTCATCGAGCGGTATCTCGGCGGCGCTGTCGAAGTTGAAGTCGAGCAGACTGCGGAGCGTCAGCTCGTTGTCCTCGCGTGTAAGAGCCTCGGAATATTTCTTGAACGTCTCGTAGCTGCCCGTCCATGCCGCCTGCTGGAGCAGATGTATCGTCTCGGGAGTGTAGAGGTGCTCGCTCTTGCCGCTGCGGAGCTTGTGACTGCCCGCGCTCTTTACGTCGCTGCCGACGTGGAGTCCGAGCGGGTCGTAAGCGGCAGTGTGGAGAGACTCGGTGCGGCGTGTGATATCGTCAAGACCGATACCGCCGATACGGCTGACCGTACCCGCAAAACAGCGGTCGATGAGCTCCTGTGAAATGCCCACAGCCTCGAAGAGCTTGCTGCCCTGATATGACTGGATAGTGGAAATACCCATTTTTGAAGCTATCTTGATGATACCGTGGAGGACGGCGCTGTTATAGTCGTCCTCGGCGGCGTAGAAGTCCTTGTCGAGCGAGCCGTCCTCAATGAGGGAGCGGATAGTCTCGTGTGCAAGGTAGGGGTTGACAGCACAGGCACCGTAACCGAGAAGTGCCGCGAAGTGGTGCACCTCTCTGGGCTCGGCGGATTCGAGTATCATCGCGACCGCCGTGCGCTTCTTCGTGGAGACGAGGTGCTGCTGGAGAGCCGAAACTGCGAGCAGTGACGGTATCGGGCAGTGGTACTCGTCCACGCCGCGGTCGGAGAGGATGAGGATGGAAGCACCGTCGCGGTAAGCCTTGTCAGCGTCGATGAAAAGCCGCTCTATAGCCTTGTCGAGCGACGTGCCGATGTAGTAGGTTATCGGGATAACGGCACTTTTCAGCCCGTCGGAGTGAAGGCTCTTTATCTTGAGCATATCCGTCTCGGTGAGGATAGGATTCTCTATCTTGAGGACGTGGCAGTTCTCGGGGCGCTCCTCGAGGATATTGCCGTCCTTGCCGATGTAAACGCTGGTGTCGGTGACTACCTCCTCGCGGATAGCGTCAAACGGCGGGTTCGTTACCTGTGCGAACAGCTGGCGGAAGTAGTTGAAAAGCGGCGGTGACTGCTTGTCGAGCGGCGGGAGCGGTATATCGCTGCCCATAGAAGCGATGGGCTCTGCGCCTTTTTCAGCCATTGGCAGGATAGATGTGCGGATGTCCTCATAAGAATAACCGAACGCCTTGTGGAGCTTCGCGAGCTCGTCCTTGGAATAGGTCTGCACGCCCTTGTTCGGGATATGCAGGTCGTGGAGGCGGACAAGGTTCGCGTCGAGCCACTCGCCGTAGGGCTGACGTGAAGCGTACATAGACTTGACCTCGTCGTCCTCGATGAAACGTCCCTGCTTCGTATCGGCAAGGAGCATTTTTCCGGGGCGGAGGCGGTCCTTCTTCACTATCTTCTCAGGCGCGATGTCGATACAGCCTGTCTCGGACGAAAGAATGAGGAAGCCGTCGCCGGTCACGCAGTATCTCGACGGACGCAGACCGTTTCTGTCGAGGACTGCTCCCATAACGTCGCCGTCGGAGAAGAGTATCGACGCGGGACCGTCCCACGGCTCCATCATTGTGGCGTAGTACTGGTAGAAGTCGTACTTTGCCTTGGATATGGTCTTATCGTTTTTCCACGGCTCGGGAATGGTTATCATAACCGCGAGCGGGAGCGGCATACCCGACATCACCATAAATTCGAGCGCGTTGTCGAGCCTTGCCGAGTCTGAACCGTTCACGTTTATCGCGGGGAGTATCCTGTGCATATCTGCACTGAGCGTCTCACAGGTCATAGTCTCCTCGCGTGCGAGCATCTTGTCGGCGTTGCCTGTTATCGTATTTATCTCGCCGTTGTGTACGATTAAGCGGTTGGGGTGAGCCTTCTGCCAGCTCGGATTCGTATTGGTCGAGAAACGCGAGTGCACCATAGCGATAGCAGATGTGAAGTCCTCGCTCTGGAGATCGGTGTAGAAGCGTCTCAGCTCGTCAACGAGGAACATACCTTTATATACGATAGTGCGGCTCGACAGCGAGCATACGTAGGTGTCCTCGTTGGACTGCTCGAATTCGCGCCTTGCAATGAAGAGCTTACGGTCGAAGTCAAGTCCCCTCTTGCAGTCATCGGGACGCTTCACAAACGCCTGCATAATGCACGGCATACTGTCGAGTGCCTTGTGACCGAGCACCGCGGGAGAGGTCGGCACCTCGCGCCAGCATACAAACTCCATGCCGTTCTTCTTTGTTATCATCTCAAAGAGCTTCTTCGCCTGATTGCGCTTGAGCTCGCTCTGCGGGAGGAAGAACATTCCCACGCCGAAATCGCCGTTGTCGCCAAGCTCCGCACCGAGCTTCTTCGCCTCATTTATAAAGAAGCTGTACGGCATCTGCACGAGTATACCAACGCCGTCGCCCGTCTTGCCCTCGGCATCCTTGCCTGCTCTGTGTTCGAGCTTCTCTACTATTGTAAGGGCATTCTCAACGACGTAGCGTGACTGCTCGCCTTTGATGTTCACTACTGCTCCGATACCGCAGTTATCGTGCTCGAAGCGCGGGCTGTAAAGTCCCTGCTGCTGGTAGGGAGCCTCTTCTCTGAAGTTATCCATATCATTCACTTGCCTTTCCGACACGGAGCGCCATTGATCCGCATCGCATAATGAAAAGGACGTCCATACAGACACTAAGCCTGTACGAACGTCCTTGTTACTAATGAACATCTTATCACGTTAAAGCGGAAATGTCAATAGGTAAATAGGGCTTTTCAGTGCTTTCGTGAAAAATGTACAGTTATTCTCCGCTAACAGCAAAAAGAAAATATGCGATACGTCAAATTTGCAAAAAGCTATTGACAAATCTCTCACGAAGGTCTATAATGGCATTGTAAACAGCAAGGGAGCTGAGGACGGTGAGTCCTCGGCTCTTTTTTTGGTTAGCGCTAATTCCATACACAAAGGGGTGTATGATGTCACAGCAGGCATCATGCACCCTTTTGAATTTATGCTGTATTTTATTAAGGAGGAATCCATTATGGACGCTCAGACAATTATATCACAAGTGACTGAGAGTACGAACGGCGTAGTATTCGGAGTATGGTTCCTTATTGGCGCGGCTCTCGTATTCTTCATGCAGGCAGGCTTTGCAATGGTGGAGACAGGCTTCACCCGTGCAAAGAACGCAGGCAACATAATAATGAAAAACCTGATGGACTTCTGTATCGGTACA
>CAMHBN010000202.1 GCA_946183385.1 uncultured Ruminococcus sp. | reverse complement strand
CAGGAGAAGTTCCTGATGCTATCCGTAAGGGTATCGAGGATGCAAAGAAGAACCTTGTTAAGGTTGCTCTCAAGGGAACAACAATCCCTCATGATATCGTAGGCGAATTCGGCGCAGGCAGAGTTCTTATGAAGCCCGCTGCACCCGGTACCGGCGTTATCGCAGGCGGTCCTGTACGTGCAGTCATCGAGGTAGCAGGCATCAAGGATATCAGAACAAAGTCTCTTCGTTCCAATAATCCCTGCAACGTTGTAAGAGCTACAATCGACGGTCTCAAGGCTTGCACTTCCGCTAAGGACGTTGCTGAAAAGAGAGGCAAGTCTGTAAAGGAAATTTTAGGTTAAGGAGGACTGACAAATGGCAAAGAATATCAAGCTCGTAAAGAGCCTCATCGGCAGAAAAAAGGATCAGATCGCTACTGCTCAGTCACTCGGCCTTCGTAAAGTCGGCGACGTAACAACTCAGCCCGACAACGCTCAGACACAGGGCAAGATCAACAAGATCTCACACCTCATCGAGGTTACAGAAGCGTAAGCAAGGAGGTGCACAAGAATGAAAATTCACGAATTAACTCCCGCAGCTGATTCCAACAAGGCTGTTAAGCGTGTCGGCAGAGGTCACGGCTCAGGCAACGGCAAGACAGCAGGTAAGGGTCACAAGGGACAGAACGCAAGAAGCGGCGGCGGCGTAAGGATCGGCTTTGAAGGCGGTCAGATGCCCCTCGCAAGACGTATCCCCAAGAGAGGCTTCAACAACATCTTCGCTGCAAAGTATGCGATCGTTAATGTATCCGACCTCAACAAGTTCAAGGACGGTACAGTTGTTGACGCTGAGCTCCTCAAGGCAGCTGGTCTTATCAAGAAGGAGTACGACGGCGTTAAAGTCCTCGGAAATGGAGAGCTCACCGCTCAGCTGACAGTTAAAGCTGCAAAATTCTCACAGAGCGCTGTTGAGAAAATTGAAAAGGCAGGCGGAAAGACTGAGGTGATGTAATGTGTTTCAGACACTGAAGCGTGCTTGGAGCGTTCCCGAGATCAGGAAAAAGCTTTTATACACATTACTCATGGTAGTCATCTTCAGACTGGGAAGTGCCATCGCAGTTCCCTATCTCAATACAGAAGTAGTAAATGCTTGGATGGACAGCAATGCCGTTAACGGTAACTTCCTTGAGTACCTCAACACCATCACAGGTGGTGCGCTCTCGCAGGCAACTATCTTCTCACTCTCGATCACGCCTTACATCAATGCGTCGATCATTATGCAGCTGCTGACCTACGCGCTCCCGCCGCTCGAAAGGCTGAGGGACGAAGGCGAGGAAGGCAGAAAGAAGCTCAACAAGATAACAGGCTATGTCGCACTGGCGCTCTCTGTTGTACTCGGTGTCGGATATTATATGATACTCCGCCGTATGACAGGCGTTACCGATAACGACGGCAATCTCCTCGGAGATGCGCTCAAGTATGCGGACGGCGGTTACGGTATCTATGCCGCGATCGTTATCATCGTCACATTTGTGGCAGGCGCTTCATTCGTAGTCTGGATGGGCAACCGTATCAGCGACAAGGGTATCGGAAACGGCGTTTCCATGCTCCTCTTCGCAGGTATCGCAGCCCGTTTCCCTGTTGACGCAGGCAAGCTCATCGGTTACACTATCGAAGAGCCCGCCAAGTACCTCTGGGTAACACTCGGCTACCTCGTATTCATCATCTTCGAGTTCGGCTTCATCGTATTCATGAACGAGGCTGAAAGAAGAATACCGATACAGTACGCCAAGCGCGTCGTAGGCAGAAAGCAGTACGGCGGTCAGAAGACACACATCCCGATGAAGGTAATGATGAGCGGCGTTATGCCTATCATCTTCGCTATGTCGTTCATGGCTCTCCCGCAGACGATTCAGCTCTTCAAGGAGAATCCCCACGACGGCAGCTTCTATTCAAAGTTCTGCGACTTCTTCTCAACAAGAAGCCTCGGATACGCAGCAATCTACTTTGTACTCATTATCGCGTTCAACTACTTCTACGTATCGATCCAGTACAATCCCGTTGAGATCGCTAACAACCTCCGTCAGTCCAACGGCGGTATCCCCGGTATCAGACCCGGTAAGCCCACAGCTGACTACATCCAGAGAGTTCTCTCGAAGATATCTCTCGTGGGTGCGATATTCCTCGGAATCATCGCGGTTATCCCGATCTTCTTCTCAATGGCTGACGAAAAGCTCAACCATATGTCAATGGGCGGTACTACGATCCTTATCGCAGTAAGCGTTGCGCTTGAGACCACACGTACACTCGAATCACAGCTTATGATGAGACACCACAAGGGATTCCTTTCATAAGCACCTGACCAATGGAGGAAAAATAATATGAACCTTATTTTCTTAGGCGCTCCCGGCGCAGGCAAGGGTACACAGGCTGAGGTCGTTTCCGACACTCTCGGTATCCCCCAGATCTCCACAGGTAACATTCTTCGCGAGGCTGCCAAGAACGGCACTGAGTACGGTCTCAAGGCAAAGGCAGCTATGGACGCGGGCGCACTCGTTTCGGACGATATCGTTATCGGTATCCTCAAGGAGCGTATCGCCGAGGACGACTGCAAGGAAGGCTTCATCCTCGACGGCTTCCCGAGAACAGTTCCGCAGGCAGAGGCGCTCGACGCAATGGGTATCAAGATCGACAAGGTAATCGAGATCGACGTAGCAGACGAGACTATCAAGCAGAGAGTTTCGGGCAGACGTGTCTGCCAGGGCTGCGGCGCTTCTTACCACGTTGAGTACAAGCCCACTAAGGTAGAGGGCGTATGCGATAAGTGCGGCGACAAGACTATCATCCGCAAGGACGATCAGCCCGAGGTCGTTCTCGACCGTCTCGCTACTTATCACGAAAAGACAGCTCCCCTCAAGGACTACTACGAGAAGCAGGGCAAGCTTGTTACCGTAAAGGGTCAGGAGGAAGTTGCTGAAACATCTAAGCTCACACTTGCTGCCGTAGGTGTCAAGTAATATGAGCATAACCATAAAATCCAAGTCCGAATTAGCCATAATGCGTGAAGCAGGTAAGATAACCTGCGGCGCAATATGGTATGCGGGCGAAAGGTTAAAGGCGGGAATGTCCACGCTTGATGTGGATAAGCTGGTCGGCGAGTTCTACGCACGGCACGGCGTAAAATCCTGCTTCAAGGGTCTGTACGGATTCCCTGCTAACGCTTGTATCTCGCTTAACGAGGAAGTGATACACGGGATCCCGAAGGCAAGCCGCAGATTAAAGGAAGGCGATATAGTAAGTATCGACACGGGAGCCGCCTATAACGGCTTCAATGCCGACAGCTGCTGGACCTTCCCTGTCGGCAAGATTTCTGATGAGGCAAAAGCATTGCTTGAGGTCACCGAGAAAAGCCTGTTTGAAGGCATCTCGAAGGCTCAGGCGGGCGCAAGAGTCGGAGATATTTCTCATGCTGTAGAAGAATACTGCGCTTCACGAGGCTACGGGATCGTAAGAAATTACTGCGGCCACGGTATCGGCAGAGAGGTACACGAATCACCCGAGGTGCCGAATTGGGGACGTGAGGGTCACGGCCCCAGACTGGTATCGGGTATGACGATATGCATAGAGCCCATGATAAACGTCAAGGGCGACGATGTTAAAACTCTCAAGGACGGTTGGACCGTGGTTACCAAGAATGGTTCGCTGTCAGCTCATTTTGAGCACATGATCGCAATAACTCCTGATGGTCCCGTCATTCTGACACAACCCTGACGGAGGGAATTATTGTGAAGATAAACGTAGGTTCGGTCGTAAAAGCAAATGCGGGACGCGACGGCGGAGGCTTGTTCCTCGTGGTCGCTACCGACGGAAGCTGCTGCTTCATAGCCAACGGCAAGAGCAGAAAGCTCGCAAAGCCCAAGCGAAAGAATATGAAGCACCTTTCCCCGACCGACAGCATGATAGATATTAACGATATAACTGATAAACAGCTCAGGATAAGGCTCAGGCAGCTGAGCGCTGAGTAAGGAGGTTGTTCAAGTGTCCAAAGAAGATGTGATCGAGGTAGAGGGCGTTGTAACAGACGCGCTCCCCAATGCAATGTTTAAAGTACAGCTCGAAAACGGTCATGAGGTTCTCTCGCACGTTTCGGGCAAGCTCAGAATGAATTATATCAGAATAGTGCCCGGTGATAAGGTGAAGCTTGAAATGTCACCGTACGATCTCTCAAAGGGTCGTATCACATGGCGCGTTAAGTAAAAACGGACTAAGGTCCCCTATCCGCTAAAGGAGGTATTTTCAATGAAAGTCAGACCTTCAGTAAAACCTATT
>CAMHBN010000201.1 GCA_946183385.1 uncultured Ruminococcus sp. | reverse complement strand
TTTCGCCGTTCTTTAAAAGCTGTGAACGGCGACCAGAGGCTCTGCCTCTGGACTCTGCAAGCCTTTGAAAAGGCTTGAGCGAAACTTTTGACTTCGCGCCGTAGTCACTTCGGGACGGTAGATGTTTCCGCGAACGTTACCTGTGTAGGGGACGCCGCCCTCGGCGTCCCGCAAACACGCGTTTACACGCAAAAATCCCTCGGTCAATGACCGAGGGATAATCTTCTTAGCCTGCCGCCTTGGCGCTGTCAGTATTTGCATTGGGCTTGTCGGGGACGCTCACCTTTTCGATGTCCGCGCCCATAGCTCTGAGCTTGCCCTCCATACAGTCGTAGCCGCGCTCGATATGGAATATGTCCTCTATCTCGGTGACGCCGCTTGCCGCGAGTCCCGCGATGATGAGAGCCGCTCCTGCTCTGAGGTCGCACGCCTTTACGGGAGCGCCCATGAGCTTGCCTGTGCCCTCGATGAGAGCGACCTTGCCGTTCACGGTTATGTCCGCGCCCATTCGTCTGAGCTCGTCAACGTAGCGGAAGCGCTGTTCCCAGATATTCTCGGTGATGATGCTCGTGCCCTCCGCGAGAGTGAGCAGGGTAGCTATCTGAGACTGCATATCCGTCGGGAAACCGGGGTGCGGAGCGGTCTTGATGTTCGCCTTCACAAGCGGACCGTCCACCCACACGCGGATGCTGTCGTCGTACTGCTCTATATTTACGCCTATCTTCTCGAGCTTCTTTGTTATGGACTCAAGGTGCTTGGGGATAACGTTCTTGACGATAGCGTCGCCCTTGGTAGCGGCGATAGCCACCATGAACGTGCCTGCCTCTATCTGGTCGGGGATAACGGAGTAGTTCGTGCCGTGGAGGTGCTCCACGCCTCTTACCTTGATGACGTCCGTACCTGCGCCCATAATGTTGGCACCCATGGAGTTGAGGAAGTTTGCGAGGTCAACGATGTGAGGCTCCTTAGCGGCGTTCTCGATGATGGTCAGTCCCTCAGCCTTTACAGCCGCGAGCATGGCGTTCATCGTAGCGCCTACGGTAACGACGTCGAAGAATATCTGAGCGCCTCTGAGCTGTTCGGCTCTGAGGTCTATCATTCCCTGACTGAGCGTGTACTCAGCTCCGAGAGCCGAGAAAGCCTTGAGGTGCTGGTCTATCGGTCTGTCGCCGAGCGGACATCCGCCGGGCATCGAAACACGGGCTTTGTTGTACTTGCCGAGCAGAGCTCCGAGGAAGTAGTAGGAAGCGCGCATTTTTCTCGCGTACTCATAAGGTACGCAGACCTTGTTGATAGTGGTCGGGTCTATGCGGTAGGCGTCCTTGCCGACGGACTGAACGTCCGCGCCCATTTCCCTGAGTATCTGCACGCAGATATTTACGTCGCTTATCGAGGGAACGTTCTCGATGACGCAGGGCTCGTCGGAAAGTATAACAGCGGGAAGTATAGCAACTGCCGCATTTTTCGCACCGCTTATGGTGACTTCACCTTCAAGGCGTCTGCCGCCTTTTATCACAAACTTATCCAAATGAATTCTCTCCTTATTTGTCGGGGTATATCTATCTCTTCCCGACCTCTTTCTTTTGTCACAATTAAATAGGGATATGCTTATTCGGTCGCTGTTGTGGAAGCCTCTGTTGTTTCAGCTTCGGTCTCAGCCTCGGTGGTCTCTTCGGTAGCTTCCTCGGAGGTCTCCTCCTCGGTAGTCTCCTCGGAGCCGTCGTAATCGGTGATATACCAGCGTATCGGTGAGCCGTCGTACTCCTCGACTGTCATGGATTCAACGATGACGTCTTCGATGGGCTTGCTGCTGTCGTCTGTTGTGACGTTCTGCACCTTGAAGATCACGTCAAGTCCGTCGATGACCTGACCGAATACCGTATAATTACCGTCGAGCCACGGAGCGCCGCCGTAGGTGGAGTACGCCTCCTTGGCTGCGTCAGTGAGCGAGTAATTGCTGAGGAAGTCGGAAGAACACTCCTGACCTGTTACAATATAGAACTGGCTTCCGTCCGTAGACGTGCCCTGTGAATTAGCATAAGCCAAAGCGCCCGGAACATGGATAAGATTGAAGTATGTGCCGCCGTCGAACTGACCGCCCCATATCGACTCGCCGCCTCGACCTGTACCCTCGGGGTCACCGCCCTGTATCATGAAGTCCTTGATAACGCGGTGGAAGGTCAGACCGTTATAGTAGCCGTCCTTTGCGTGGGTGATGAAGTTCTCAACGCCCTCGGGAGCGTATTCGGGGAAGAACTTTATCTTTACGTCGCCGAAGTCCTTTATCTTCATATTGACTATGGTCTCGCCCTCGGCGGGAGCTGTATAGTTCGCGATGTCCTGCTTTGTCGGGTCATCGTAGCTGTAATCCTTGAGGTACCACTTTATGTCCTCGCCGTTGTACTCGGTGACCTTTACGGAATCTATGATGATACCGTCGCCGAGAGGCTTGTCGTTGGAGTCTGTAGCCACGTACTGAGCCTTGAATACGATGTCAAGCCCGTCTATTACCTGACCGAAAACGGTATAGCTTCCGTCGAGCGAAGGAACGCCGCCGACCTGCTTGTATATCGCCTTCTGATTGTCGGTGAATGTAGAGCCGTACTGCTCATAAGGGGTAAAGTAATCGTCGGTGATGTTCTGCACGCCTGTCACGATGTAGAACTGGCTTCCGTCAGTATCGGTGCTGCCCGAATTAGCGTAGGCGAGAGCTCCTGCCACGTGGGCAAGGTGCGGGTCTGTGCCGCCGTCGAACTGACCGCCCCATACTGATTCGCCGCCCGAGCCTGTACCTGTCGGGTCGCCGCCCTGTATCATAAAGTCGCTGATAACGCGGTGGAAGGTGAGCCCGTCGTAGTAGCCCTTCTTTGCGAGGTCTATGAAGTTCTCACAGCCCTTCTCGGCGTACTCGGGGAAGAGACGGAACTTGACGGTGCCGTAGTCCCTGATGTTCATCTCGATGATGGTGTCACCCTGCTCGGGAGCGGTGAAGTTCATGATCTCGACATTTTCGGGAACAGTAGTCTCAGAAACCGAGGAACCGTTGTCGCTTATCTCGATGTCCTTTCCGCAGCTGACACCCGCAGAAGCCGCCATAACAGCGCAGAGGGCAACAGCAAAAATCTTCTTTTTAAGCATTATTTCACTCCTTAAAAGCGCATAAGGTTTGTTATTCCGCATTAAAAATGTAAACAGACATAGATAGTTTACATCTCAACCTATACATTATACTACAAAAAAACGTACTTGTAAATACTTTCACGTGATTTTTTGGTATATTATGACAAATCTTCGATAAAACGAACTCAAATTGCTTGATTTTTACTTGATATCCGAGCCGTTTTCAGCGTAATAGGTATCAATTTTTACTGAATTTATCATGATATCCTCCTTGGGTATCATGTATTTTCCGTTGTTTTCGGTCTCGAGCGAGGTCAGCGCGTCGATGACGTCGAGCCCCTCGTATACCTGACCTATTACGGTCATCTGCTGCGAGAGGTTGGGGACTCCGCCGAGGTCGATGAAAGCCTGTCCGAGCTCCTTGTTGTCGGAGGCGTCGAGGAGCTCCTGCTTGGAATCGTCGTCGAGCTCCACCTCGTCAATGAGCATAAAGCAGCTGCCGTTGTAGAACTGTCCGCCGCCCAGCAGCTTGTTTTTGAAGGTGCTGTCCTTGGCGGTATTGAGCATACATACGGCTCCGCGGAAGGGCCACAGGTCCTGACTGAGCTCACGCCCGACTCTCTCGTGCGATTCGTCATAGCTCGCGGAGAGGTCGCCGTTCTTCTGTTTACAGCCCGCTGAGGCGTAAACGCCCTCCATAGAGTCGAAAACGTAGGTATTATCGTACCAGCCGCTCTCTGCGAGCTCGGTAAAGTTCTTCACGGCGTTGGGCGAGCGGTCGGGATAGAGCACGAAGCGCAGCTCACCGAGCGATGTATCGACTATCGCGATAGGGTCGCCCTCCTCGGGAGCTTCAAGCTGCACGAGCTGAATCGTGTCTGGGTCGATAGTGATGTAGCGGTCGTTCTGCTGCCTTTTTGCTGAAAGATAGAGCAGTACGATAGTTGCTCCGAACATCAGCGCCGAAGCTATAATAATGATAAGGATTATCCTGCGGGACTTTTTCATTTCTGCACCTCAAACAATAGTTATACATATTATAACATATAGTTTCGGAAATAGCAAGCCTTGCCGCAGCGGAACGCCGAGGGCAGCGTTCCCTACAAACTAACTTCCGCGGGAATGAACTTGCGCCACCGATAATCTACATCGCGAACATCGGGTTCCAAGGGGCTGTGCTCCTTGGCGGAGTCCAGAGGCAGA
>CAMHBN010000200.1 GCA_946183385.1 uncultured Ruminococcus sp. | reverse complement strand
CATAACGCCTGCGCCTGCCCACATATCGTTCCAGCAGTAGCACCAGCCGGAGGGAGCGTAGTAGTCGAATATCTCAACGGCATAGTCGAAGCACGACTCGTCACCTGTAGCCTTGTACATCCAGGCGGCAGCCCAGCAGTAGTCGTCCTCCCACTTTGAGGAGCCGTAGAAGCGTCCGGGACCGTCGGCGTTGTCGGAGAGCTCCTTGGGGTTGTCGTTAGCGAATTTCCACAGAGCCTTCGCGTACTTGAGCGACTTCTCAGCGTACTCCTCGTCTGTGTCCTTGAAGTTGAGGTAGTTGATAGCGAGGGAAGCACACGCGGAAACAACGTAGTCGGTCTGCGGCTTGTCCGCTGTGAGGAAGAATGCGGGACGCGGCATGGTATCGACCTCGGGGCTGTTCCAGATAGCGTGGTCGATGTCGCCGTCGCCGACCTGATAGCAGTGTGCGATGACAGTGCCGTCCTCGTCGAGGAAGGTGCACTTCATCAGGTAGTCGTTGAAGTGGCGGAGTATCTTCTCCATGTGCTCGTCCTGACCGAGCTTCGCGTAAACGTCGCGGTACTCGTAGTAGCCCCAGCCGAGGGTAGCAGCCGAGTAGTTCTCGGGCATACCGAACTCAACGTGGTCGCCCGCGTCGTGGAAGCCGCCCGCAACGTCGATAGTGCCGTCGCCGTCGGGGTCGAGTATGTCCTTGTACTTCTCCATGAATGCGGCTGAGAGGTTAGTGCCGCCCTTGCTCTGCTTGTTGGTCTCCTTGTCCCATTCGATCATGGGAACATGAGCGTCGTAGGTGTGGCAGCTGCCGCGCCATGAGAGACCGTTCTCATTTTCCTTGAATTCGCCGCACATATTCGCGTCGTAGAAGTAGAGCGAATACTGGAGCGCACGCGCGTAGTCGATATCAAGACCCGAGTCCGTAACGACCTCGCTTATCGGAGCACAGAACTTCTGCTCCTCCTCGGCAGTATCAGCTGCGTCCGAGATGAACGAAGCTGTGCCTGTTACTGCCGCCATGACAGCACAGGTCAGTGCCGCCATGGAGTTTTTGAATTTTGCCATTGGTTATCCCTCCAAAAAATATTATCAAGAATATTATCAAACGGAAAAACTATCCGCTATTAAACACACTGTAATCATAATACCATATTTTTCGGGATAATGCAAGCTATTTTTTGCTCAGTTCCGCGCTTTTTTATTAATTTTAGCTTTTGAACCTATACCGTATTTACGTTTTACAAATACAGCCGCAGCTGCGAGCAGTATGCCTCCGCCGAAAAGCAGCACCGAGGGTATGCTCACGGGCACGCGCTCGCCGCTGATGCGCTGTATCGCGAAGGCGTGTACGGTGTCGGACGCGTCGGTGAAGGTGATGTGGTTCTCCTTGGCGTAGTCGCGGGCGGGAGAGTCGCCGTCACCGAGAAGGACGAAATCCTCCGTCACCTCCGCACCGTCGTCGGTGGGGACATATCCGAGTGCGCATATCCCTATATTCCTGACTGAGGGCGGGACGTACACGCCCTTCAGCGACGTGCACATATAGAACGAGCAGTCGCCGATGTCCCACAGTGCACTGCCGAGGGAGACATTTTCCAGCGACGTGCACCCCGAGAAGCAGAACGCGCCGATGTGGTGGACGCTCTCGGGGACTGTGAAGCTGACGAGCGAGGGACAGCTCCGAAAGCAGGATTCGGGCAGTGCGGACAGCGTATCGGGCACGGTGGCGGAGCTGAGCTCCGCACACCCGCAGAAGCAGCCCATGCCTATCTCGGTGACGGATCCGGGCACGCTTATCTCCTCCAGCGAGGAGCAGGCGTAGAAGCAGTGGTGCCCTATCTTGCGGACGGTGTCGGGGAGGTCGATATGTTTCAGCGTCGAGCACTCGTAGAAGGCGTTGTCGCGGAGCTCGACCACGCGGCAGCCCTCGATAGTCTCGGGTATGTCTATGTACACGGGCTCGCCCTTGAAGCCCGTTATCGTGGCTTCGTTGTTGATGATGGTGTATTCGTACTGCGGCTCGTCGGCACATTGTGCGGCGAGACCCCGCGGGAAAAGCGCTCCGACGGCTATAACTGCGGTTGTGAGAGCGCAGATGTACTTCTTCATTTTATCAGCTCCTTTTTGTATGATTTTATAACGTTTACGTGAGTGGGTAAAGCCAAATATCCCGACACATTGCGGCACGGTCTGCGGTGCTTCGCCGCGGACAGCCGAGCTCTCCGTAAATATGACAGCGGAAGCTGTCGGTGCGGGGAGCTGCGGGTCGAATACGGGAGGGCGGTTTTTGTGGATATTGCACAGTTTCAGAAAAAATGAAAGGCTTGAAAAGCGGGGCGGGAAGTGGTAGAATGTGGCTGACTTCGGAAAGGAGGTCGTACTATGAAATATACGAAACAGTGTCCCAAGTGCGGAAGCTATGATATCCTCTATGCAAAGGGCTACACGGGTGGCTACGGCTCGGGGATTAATATAATGTACGGAGCTACGATTTTCTCGGCGGTGGACGTTGACCGCTATATCTGCGGCAACTGCGGCTATGTCGAGCACTTTGTAAGGAAGCAGGACATCGAAAAGCTCAGAAAGAGCAAAAAGATCAAACAGGTTGAATAAAGCGGGCGCTTCCCGTCAATATTTACCCGTGAGGTGATATTGATGAGAAGAAAACACGAACGCATATTTGCGGCGGGACTTGTCCTGACCATACTTATATCAAACACGGTCGGCTTCGTGCGGGACGGTCTCGCTCTCGACAGGCTTCGCGGGAGCGTTCTGCGGCTGCATATCCTTGCCGAGTCCGACAGCGAGCGCGACCAGACCCTCAAGCTCCGCGTGAGGGACGCTCTGCTTGAGAGCGGTATCCTCGGCGGCGCGGACTCGCTTGAAGAGGCTGAGACTATCGCGGCGGACAGGCTGCCTGATATAGAACGCATAGCGGAGACTGTCCTGCGTGCGAACGGCTGTGACCTGCCCGTGGAGGCGGAGCTCGCGGACACGGAGTTCGACGTGCGCACATACGGCGACATAACAATGCCCGCGGGTACTTACCGTGCTCTGAGGGTGAAGATAGGCTCGGCACAAGGACACAACTGGTGGTGCGTGATGTACCCGTCGCTGTGCGTGCCGGCGGCGTGCGAGGTCACCGACGACAGGCAGACGGAGCTCGAACGCTTTGACGATGAGGAGCTCGATATTATGTACGAGCCCGAAAAATACGAGATACGCTTTGCAATTTGGGATAAAATCAAGGAGCTTGCGGCGACTATTGTTGTGCAGAGTGACGAAAATGATCCCTGCTCTTGACAATTCCGCGGAAAGAGTATATAATATTTGAGTAAACAAAGCAGAACTACCCGTTCTCACCGTCAGGCTAAGCTTAAACGGTCAATATGTGAGTAAGGTTTGCGCGGCTTGCCGTGTGTCTTTAAGCGTGTATTGTATGAGTGCGGATAATTCCGCACTCATTTTTGTTTTAAATCATTAGTCGGAGGTGCTTGAAGATTAGCAAACAGGAACTGCAGATCAACGAAGATATCAGGGACAAGGAAGTCCTCGTAATCGACGCTGACGGAACTAAGCTTGGAACGATGTCCGCCAAGGACGCACAGAAATTAGCCTTTGATCAGGATCTTGACCTCGTGAAGATCGCTCCGCAGGCAACACCGCCCGTGTGCCGTATCATGGACTACGGAAAGTATTGCTTCGAGCAGGCAAAGCGCGAAAAGGAAGCAAGAAAGAACCAGAAGATCGTCTCTATCAAGGAGATACGTATGTTTTCCACGATAGATACCCACGACTTTGAAACGAAGGTAAATCAGGCTGTAAAGTTTTTACAGGGCGGAGATAAACTTAAGGTTTCCGTAAGATTCCGCAAGAGAGCCATCGCTCATCCGGAACTCGGCTCGGAGCTCCTCGACCGTTTCAAGGAGGCTCTTGCAGATGCAGGAACTGTTGATAAGCCGGCTAAAATGGAGGGACGCAGCATAGTAATGTTCGTTAGTCCCAAAACAAATAAGTAAGAACTGACCTGTTCTTAATCAAGGAGGATATTAACAATGGCAAAGGTTAAGGTTAAAACTCATTCGGGTGCTAAGAAGCGTTTTAAGATCACAGGAACCGGTAAGGTTAAGTACCAGAAGACAAACAAGAGACACAGACTCACTCAGAAGGATACAAAGCGCAAGAGAATCGCTCGTACAGCAGGCGTAGCAGGCAGCGCTAACGCTCCTACGATCAAGAAGCTCGTTCCCTATATGTAATCAGGGGGAGCTATGCTCTGAAGAAACCGCTTACTTAATAACAATTTGGAGGTAAAAGACTATGGCACGTATC
>CAMHBN010000199.1 GCA_946183385.1 uncultured Ruminococcus sp. | reverse complement strand
CTACAACCCGAACACCTCGTTTGACGCTATCGAGGGTATCACATCTCCCGACGGACGCGTCCTCGGCAAGATGGGACACTCCGAGCGTAAGGGCAGCTACATCTGCAAAAACGTTGCGGGCGAGAAGGATCAGCGCATCTTCGAGAGCGGCGTTGCATACTTCAAGTAATAGCTTAAAAGAGACTTCTTCGGAAGTCTCTTTTTTTCTGTTGCAATGAAATGGAAAATATGTTATAATAAATTTCGTATGGAATTATTGCAAGAGGTGTGATATTATGGACCTTAAAGATACAGTTTTCAGGCTATGCGAGGCTTACGGAGCTTCGGGGAGCGAATCTCCCGCCGCTGAGCTTGCGTGTGGGCTTCTGCGGGAATACTGTCCGGATTCGCGTATAGTCAGCGGCAACGTTATCGGCACATTCGGCGAAAAGCGCGAGGGACTGCCGCATTTAGTGCTCGATGCGCATATAGACCAGATAGGCTTCGTCGTTACGAGCATTACCGACGAGGGCTTTGTAAAGTTCGACCAGCTCGGAGGCATTGACCGCCGACTCATCGCCGCCCAGCCTGTGATTATCCACGGCAGGCGCGATATATCGGGAGTTATTTGCTCCGTACCGCCTCATCTCAGCGGCGGTAATGAGGTCGTAAAGTTCGAGGATACCGCCATTGACACGGGTATGACCCACGACGAGCTCGCGGAGGTCGTATCCACGGGCGACAGCGTGACATTCGACGTGAAGTGCCGCTCGCTTCTCGGTGAGCGCATCACTGGCGGAGCTCTCGACGACAGGTGCGGAGTTGCGGCTATACTGTACGCGCTTGAATTATTGCTCGGCAGGGAGCTCGCCTACAATGTGACGGTTATTTTCTCCTGTCAGGAGGAGGTCGGCGAGCGCGGCGCTAAAATAGGCGCTTATCAGCTCGACCCCGACATTGCCATTGCCGTGGACGTCAGCTTCGCCGTGGCTATGGGCGAGGACGAGCGCAAGTGCGGCAAGCTCGGCGAGGGCGCTATGATAGGTGTTTCGCCGTCGCTGTCGAGAGAGGTCACGGACGGGCTTATCTCCGCCGCAAAAAGCGCGGACATTCCCTATCAGCTTGAGGTGATGAACGGTAACACGGGTACGAACGCCGACCGCTACTCCGTCAACAGGAGCGGCTGTAAGGCGTGCACAGTCTCGATACCGCTGAGGAATATGCACACGCCCGTGGAGGTCATCGACCTCGCTGACGTGAGAAGCACCGCGGAGCTTTTAGCCGCGTACATAACGGAGGGCAAAAAATGAAAGAACTGCTGAAGGAGCTTTGTCTTATAAACGGTGTATCGGGCGATGAATCAGCTGTCCGCGAGTTCATCATCGGCAAGGTGAAGGACTTCTGCGAATACCGCGTTGACCCGCTCGGGAGCCTTATCTGCTTCCGCAAGGGCAGGAAGAGCTCGGAGAAAAAGCTGATGATATGCTTTGACGAGGTCGGCGGTGTGAACACCACCGTTGCCATCGGGCGTCAGGTGAAGGTCGGAAAGAACGGCATATCGGGAGTTGTCGGCTCGACTGCCGTACACAATCTCTCGAAGGAGCAGAAGGAGAAAGCTCCCGATTACGACAGTATGTACATCGACATCGGCGCTCACGACCGCGAGGAGGCTATGCAGCACATCTCGCTCGGCGACTGCGTGTACTTCGATTCCGAATTTACAGAATTCGGTGCGAATATCAAGTCCAAGGCTATAGACGACCGCGTCGGCTGCGCTATGATGATCCGTCTCATTCAGGAGCAGCCCGAGTACGACACCTACTTCGTCTTCAATGTGCAGGAGGAGATAGGTCTGCGCGGCTCGGGAGCGTCCGCATTCAGCGTTGCGCCCGATTTTGCGATAGTGCTCGAAGCTACGACAGCCGCCGACATCGACGGTGTGAACGGTGCCAAGCGAGTGTGCCGGCTCGGTGACGGACCTGTCATCAGCTTCATGGACAGACGCACCATCTACGACAAGGAGCTGTACGCTCTCGCTATGGATACGGCAAAGGAGCTCAGTCTCTGCTGTCAGACCAAGACAAAGATAGCGGGCGGAAATGACGCGGGAGCTGTCCACATCAGCGGCAGGGGAGTGCGTACTGTCGCGGTCTCGCTCCCGTGCAGATACCTGCACAGCGCGTCCTGCGTGATAGCCGAGCGCGACCTCGAGCCGTCGTACCAGCTGGTAAAACGCCTTGCAGAGAGGATATGCGAGCTATGATAAAACTGATAACAAGCGACAGCGAGCTTGACAACGAGCTTCTGATGAAAACGCTCTCGGGACGCAAGATGATTGCCTATATGAAGGCTTACGGAGCGGGCTACGACTTCTGCCGCTTCTACAAGATTACGGGCGAGAACGAGAATTACGGTGAGGGCTATATGTTCATCATCAACTCCACCCTCATAATATGCGGGGACGGTCACCTTGAAGCCGACGAGGAGCTTCAGATATTCATTGATATGAATATGCCGTTCCGAATCGAGGGCGACGGGAAGATACTCTCGGGCATAGACATGGGGGAGCGCTATCAGGTGCTCAACCGCACAATTTTTGAACTTGTCCCCGATAAGGACAGCTACACCTTCGCGGAGGAGTTCGTCGATTTCGACCCGTATCTACCCGACGTCTATCAGATACTCAGCGAGGGATTCCCGAATATCGCTGATTTCTCGCTGTGGTATACCGACACCTCGCATCGCTGCCGCCACGGCATAAGCCGCGTGTTCACCTACCGCGACAGCACCACCGCCTCCATTGTATTCGACATCGGCAACGAGGCGCTTATAGGACAGGTCGCGACGAGAGTATCAGCCCGCGGGAGCGGCTACGCCCGCGAGTTCCTGAAATGGCTCGCGCTCTTCCTCAACAACAACGGAAAGAGAGCATATCTGCTCGCGCTCGATGTGCGTGTTAGCTTCTACCGCGAGATAGGCTTCCGCGAGGTCGAGCACGAATTCGTCCTCGAGCGTATCGACGTCGAGAAGGACAGCGCTTCAAAGGGTATTATCAACTAAAAGAGGTTTGACTTATGAATAAGGATATCAAGAATATTTACGGCTTCAGTGACAGGCTCATGGAGCTTGCTCAGCAGGCGGAGGAGAACTGCCATGAGGCTTTTGCGAGAATCGAGTCTACCGCGGAATACTGTGGTGCGAAGGTGCTCAAAGCCTTTGCCGATAACCGCGTGAGCGAGTCGTGCTTCTACGGCTCGACGGGCTACGGCTACGGAGACATCGGCAGAGAGGTCATCGACAAGGTGTTCGCGCAGGTGCTCGGCACCGAGGATGCTCTTGTCCGCTTCAATTTCGTATCGGGTACGCACGCGCTGTCTACGGCTCTGTTCGGTGTTCTGCGCACGGGCGACAAGCTCGTTTCCATAACAGGCAAGCCCTACGACACGCTCGAAGAGGTCATCGGTATCGCAGGCGAGAAGGGTAACGGCTCCCTCATGGACTACGGCGTTGAGTACGGACAGGTAGACCTGCTTGCTGACGGAACTCCCGATTACGACGGCATCACAGCCGCCGTCAAGGGAGCAAAGGTCGCGTATATACAGCGTTCGCGCGGATATTCGCTCCGTCCCGCTTTTACGGTTGCGGACATCGAAAAAATGGTGCAGGCGATAAAGAAGGGCAACCCCGACGCTATCGTTATGGTCGATAACTGCTACGGCGAGTTCGTCGAGACGCGCGAGCCCTCGGAGGTCGGCGCGGACATCATCATCGGCTCGCTCATCAAGAACGCGGGCGGCGGAATCGCACGCACAGGCGGCTATATCGCGGGCAGGGCAGACCTTGTGGAGCTCTGCTCCTACAGGCTTACCTGCGTGGGCATGGGCAAGGAGGTCGGATGCACCCTCGGTATGAACCGTGAGATACTCCTTGGACTTTTCATGGCGCCCGACGTGGTAGCCGCAGCGCTCAAGACATCGGCATTCGCGAGCGAGCTCTTCACAATGCTCGGCTACGAGTGCTCGCCGCGCAAGGACGACCCGAGAGGCGACATCATCACCGCGATAAGGCTCGGCAGCGAGGAGAAGCTCTGCGCGTTCTGCCGCGGAATACAGGCGGGAGCTCCCGTGGACGCATTCGTTACTCCCGAGCCGTGGGATATGCCCGGCTACACAGACAAGGTCATCATGGCGGCGGGAGCGTTTACCATGGGTGCTTCCATCGAGCTCTCCGCGGACGCACCGCTCCGCGAGCCCTACGCCGTATGGATGCAGGGCGGTATAACCTACACGAGCGGAAAGCTCGGCGTTATGCTTGCGGCAAAGGAACTTACCTGAATTATCGGGCGGATGAAGTCATC